>NZ_JBAZDW010000029.1:0-18352 GCF_041654235.1 Dehalococcoides sp.
CGTAAAGCCCCCCTTTTTAATATCTGCTATTTAATCGGCTAAAGCTGAGGCTGGGTAATACCCTTCTGAATATCAAAAAGCTGTCTGATACCGGCTTCGCCCAGTTTGAGTACCTGATCAAGAGTATCACGGGAGAAGGCCTTGCCTTCAGCCGTACCCTGTATTTCCACAAACTCACCCCGGTCATTCATGACCAGATTAAAATCCACTTCAGCTTGAAAATCTTCGTCATAACAGGGGTCAAGCACAATATTGCCTCTAAAAATACTGACACTGACCGCCGCTACCTGAGAAGTAAAGGGCATTTTGGAAAGAATACCCATATCTACCATTTTTTTAAACGCCAGATACAGGGCTATATAAGAACCGGTTATGGAAGCGGTGCGGGTGCCGGCATCTGCCTGAATAACGTCACAGTCTACAATAAAAGACCTCTCGCCCAGAGCCGCCATATCTACACAGGAACGCAGGGAGCGGCCTATAAGGCGCTGTATTTCCTGACTCCTGCCGGATATCTTGCCTGCAGACGAATCTCTTTGGGTACGGGTAACCGTGGAACGGGGCAACATGGAATATTCAGCCGTGACCCAGCCTGTACCGCTATTACGCAAAAACTGGGGAACTCTGTCTTCCATACTGACCGAACAGATTACCCTTGTCTTACCCTGCTCTATCAAAACCGAACCCTCGGCAAAGCTCTGGAAACCGGGTGTAATTGTTATTGGCCTTAGCTGGTTAAAGTTGCGGCCATCACCTCTTTGCATGAACACTGACTCCATTTCTAAACTAGTTTATATCCGCCAGTATAACACCCTGCAGTAAAACGGAACAACGCACCCTTTTATCAGCTCAGGCTTTCAAAGGCCTCTTTAAGCAGGGGAACGGTGGAAAGTGAAGCTATTTCAGCTGGAAAAACCCAGCAAAAACTTACATGCTCCCAATCCATTTGGGGTTGTCTGTTTACCTTTAAATGAAACAGGAACGGGTGTATCTGCCAGCAGATACCCAGTACGGTATCATGGTATTCAAATACCTGTCCTTCTTTAAGAAGTACCAAATCTTCGGGTTCATAGCCTGTTTCTTCGGTGATTTCGGTATAGACCTGTTCCAGCGGTGCTGTATCCATGTGGCCGGATATAGCCGCCCAGCAACCGCGGTAACTGCCCACTCTCTGGCTGCGTTTAAATAAAAGCACCTTGCCGCCTTTTATCAAAAAAGCAGTCACTACCGGCTGGGTACAGGATTGGTTATCCACCGGACATGTCTTTCAAATATCCCCTCAGCATATCCAGAGCAGCCACAGCTGCCTGATATTTTATCTCTTCACGGCTGCCTGTAAAATGGTGTTCAAATGCCCTGACACCCTTCAGTGTGGACAGACCCAGATAAAAAAGCCCCACCGGCTTGCAAGGGGTTTCACCCCCAGGCCCGGCAATCCCCGTATCAGACAAGCAGATATCTGTTCCCAGTAACTGCCTCCCCCCCAGAGCCATCTGACAGGCGGTTTCCGGGCTGACCGCACCCTGTTCTGAAAGCGTCCGGGCAGACACCCCCAGCAAACTTTGCTTAATACCATTGGAGTAGCTGGTAACCGAACCCGGAAAATAGGCTGAACAACCGGGTATATTGGTAATTGCGTTTGAAACAAGCCCTCCGGTAGCAGATTCCACCACTCCCAAACTGAGTTTATGCTTGATAAGCAGCAGTCCTATTTCCCTTGCCAGATCAGTTAGTTTATAATCTAGGTTAATAATCATAGTATTATATTACCTTTAGAAAGTTTAATATGCCACCAAAGGAAAGCCCGTTTAAAGTAAATCTGAAAATAATCCCTTCTGCCCGGAAAAATGAACTGGCAGGCTATGAGAATGGTCTGCTCAAACTAAAGATAGCCGCTCAGCCGGAGAAAGGCAAGGCTAACAAGGAGCTGATAGACTACTTAAGTGACCTGCTTGATACCCCTAAAGCCGAAATAGAAATATGCCACGGGCATACCGGGCGGAATAAAGTACTGGCGTTTTTTACACTTAGTCAGGCGGATTTTGAGGCAAAGATTTCGGCGGCTTTGCACGGGTCTTAGCATTCACCTTAACCACCACCACCTTGGAAGGTTTCCTTTGGGGTATTTTGCTGTTTTTCACAGGCAAATCTATTATAAATCTGGTTCCCTGCCCCAGCTTACTTTCCAACTGAACTTTGCCGTCATGTTCCATAATGATACCGTAACACACGCTCAGTCCCAATCCCGTACCCCGGCTATCTTCCTTAGTGGTAAAAAAGGGGTCAAATACCCTTTCGGCAATCTCAGGTGAAATACCCGGACCATTATCTTCTATTATCATGCGGATAAAATTGCCCATATCTTCAGTTTTAATAAGCAACCTGCCCCGCCCGTGAGCCTGATACATGGCTTGTTCGGCATTAAGAATCATATTTATCAGCACCTGCTGTATCTTGTAGAAATCCATCAGGGTAGCCGGCAGATTTTCTGCCAGCTCCAGTTCCACCACAATATTTTGAATAACCAGCTCGTACTCACGCAGCTCTATAGATTTGCGGATAACGTCATTAAGCCCGCACAGTTTCTTTTCCTGTTCGTAACTGCGGGCAAATGTTCGCAGGTTATTTACTACCTTGGCTGCCCGCAAAGCTTCTGTATGTATACGTTCAATATCCCGGTGTTGTTCTTCACTGGTGCATTTTCGGGCCAGCCTTTCCGAAAAGCCCAGTATACTGGTCAGAGGGCTGTTTATTTCGTGGGCAACACCGGCTGTCAGCGCACCTACCGAAGCCAAGCGGCTGGAAAGATTAAGGTCTTTTTCCAATCTCCGCTGATTCTCTTCTGCTTTTTTGCGTTCAGAAATATCCCGAATGGTTGTAAATACTATATTTCTGCCCTCCAGTTGAAATAGATGATAATGTATTTCTATAGGGACAGATATATTATCTTTGGTTTTGTGTAAACACTCACTCAATAGATAACGGCTTTCCCGCAGCTCCAACCATAAGGTCTGGTTAATATTGAAACCTTCAAAATTAACATCAACAGTCACTAAGTCCAGAAATTCTTCATGGGTATAGCCGATATAACGGCACATCTGCTCATTGGCTTCCATGAATTTTACCGGCTTTCCCTCCGGAGAGACTTCATAGACCGCCACTGCATCCAGCATATTATCTAAAAATAAATGAAAAAGTTCTTCTTTTTCCATCAGTTATTTCCAAATCTGTTATATCCAGATACACCCCGCAGGGTGCTTTGAATATAAACTGTACCCTGCAAGAATATTCTATGTTGAGCAATTTTCAGTGTCAGGAGACCACCTTCGCAAGTGACAAATTCCCCCTCCGCCAAATCATAAGAATCTGCCTTTGCAGTATCAAAATACCGGCGGCAAATTTCTGCCTGCCAATCTTCAGGGAAAACTTCCCTATTCTGTTTGTTATTGACTCTTAGACCAATCGGTCCTATCGGATTAAATAACTCTTCATTGCACTCGGTTGTCACCCTTTTTTCAGGGCAGATAAATATGCCGCCAACCGTAATTTTATGGAGGATTATTTGGTATTCGCGGTAATCGCCCCGAACAATGCTGACTTCGTTTTCAGGGAAGGTAATACCGGCAGGAGATATCACTGCATTATCTATAACGGGCATGCCTGTTACAGATGTCTGTCCTTTTATATTTACCAGCCTATACTTGCAGGTACCGGATAACGCCTGTATACCAAAGCACTCAGGCTCATTCAGGTATTCGTGCCCTGAGCATCTTGGCAATTCTTCATTTTTATTGTTAACCCGCAGGACATATCCTCTGGGATTTATACGAGCAATAGAAATACCGGCATTCCCCAATATTGCCAAGTACCCATTCCGTGTCATCCGGGATTCCGGACTGATATTATTTATCATATCAACACCCGAATTCACTGCTTCCACCTGATTTTTTTCGGATATATTCTTCCCCGCTATTCAAATTATTACATCCATTATTATACATGTTTAAAAATGCCTAATAAAGTACAGGATTGAAAATAAAAAGACCAACCTGAGGTTGGTCTTTTTTCAGAGAGATAAAGTTAAATAACTAGGCTTCAGGGGAAATGCGCAGGAAATTCTTGGTAGCGTTTATGATATCCATCTCACCAAAGGGTTTGTTCATAACGCCGAAAGGCCCTTGAGCCAGCACTTTTGCCATAGTATCGCTGTCCGGATAACCGGTTATGATGGTAACAGGAAGCTTCGGTTTGATTGCCCGAATTTTCTGATAAAGTTCTGCCCCGTTCAAGCCGGGCATTTTGAGGTCAAGAAACACCAGGTCAAAATCTTTGCTTTGAAGCTGTTCCAAGGCTTCCTCTCCGTTTTTAGCCATACTGACTACATGGCCCTGCTCTTCCAGGGTTTCTTTGAAAAGGCTGCGCACGGTGATTTCATCATCAATCACCAATACACTTGCTCTCACGCCCACAGCACTTTTGCGTAACCACTCGTCAATAGATGACTTGTCAAAACGCCAGCTATGGCTGACCTTCAGTGCAGGGATGGCATTACGCTGGAGAAGACGATAAATTGTTTTCTGGGTAACTCTGAGATATTCGGCTACTTCGCGAACAGTCATTAAATCAGCCATGATATTCTCCTAATCCTATATAACAATATATTTAAACTCTTATAAGATACCTTTTATATTATAGCAATTCACTATACAAAGGACAAATAGGGACAAAATCTTGAACAAATTATATATACTATATAATAACCTAGTTACTGCATCAATCAGGCCTATATACACCTGACAAACGCATAAAAACTCAAAATATATATTCCGTTGTCAGCTTTGAAGGGTCTGTTTAAATATCTACAGGCATATATCCGTTATCAGATTAAAGCTGGCTTTACGTTTTTAAACGCCTTTGTGTTATTATTGTAGCATAGCAAGGTATTGTAAAATAATACCCATCTTAGATACAAGTTAAATGCACTGCGGGGATAGGGTTTAAATACAGTGATTCGCAATATTACGATAAGCCAAACTACTAAAACCATCTTCCGATGGGGAATGGTACTGGCAAGTATTGCTTTGCTCGGGTTGCCGATGATAATCAGCGCAGCCATAGTGCCTTATGTAGATTCAAATCTGGTAGCCAAATATCAAATAGGCAATACACAAGGGCAAATAACCTGCTACCAAGCGGGTAAAGACCCTGAGGTTCTTGGACTTTCAATTTGGTACCCTACCAGCGGCGAGGGCAGCTTTTCTTTTGACGGGTTCACCGGCACACTGGCAGATTTGAGCGGCGGGCCGTATCCGCTGGTTATTTTTAATCACGGACTGAATGCCAATTATATTGACCCGCTTTACCTTAAAGAAAGCCTGGTGGGACAGGGCTATGTAGTGGCTTCAATCCATTTTAACGATATGCCTTCAATAAGTTTTTCGGATTATCTTTCCACTACCCCCCGGACAGACTGGGATAACCGTACTGATAACCTGTTTTCAGCAGTAGATTACTTTTTCCGTGACAATTACCTGAACTATCTGGAAAGTTTCCGCATAAATCAGTCACGGCTTAGTCTGGATTACGTACTGAATCTAAACGAAAACCCTGCTTCACCTTTTTACGGGCTGATAGATGTAAATAAGATTGGCATGGCGGGACATTCACTGGGAGGACTGACTACGCTGGCGCTTAGCGGTGCCCATCCTGACCCGGCTATAGCTGACCCGCGAATAAAAGCTATAATCCTTCTAGCTACACCGGCCTATCCCTTCGAAAATAATCTGGGCAACATAAATATACCCGTAATGGTTATGCGGGGGGTTTATGACCTGATGATAACCAGTGCCGAGGATAATCTCTGGGTAACGGCCGAGGGGCTTAAACCGCCTGAATTTTTTCTGGTAGTCAGTCAATCCCACCACTTTACCTTCAGCCAATCACCTTACAGCATCTCTGACCCGTCGCCTCACATAAACCATGATGCGCGGCTTGAAGTTATCATGCTTTACAGTCTGGCATTTATGGACTACTACCTGAAGAATGATGCAAATGCCCTGAAGGTTCTGGAACAGCAAGACCCCATGCTGGCTCAATACTACTACGAACTGGGCTAAAAACTTTACCCGTTGCTGACCGAAGAAGATTTTGAAGACAAATAAAAAGCCCTGCCTTTGCAAGCAGGGCTTTATTTAGTTTCTTAAACTAGGGACTATCTGCCGCCCTTTACGCGATTGTAGCAATTGCTGCAATACACGGGACGACCCTGTCGGGGTTCGAAGGGGACCTCGGTGTCCTGACCGCACTGTGCACAGACAGCCTGGAACATCTGGCGAGCGGGACCTCTGCTCATACCCCCGCCGAAACCGCCGGTCGAACCGCCTCTTTCAGCCTTGCGAGCCTGACGGCAGCTAACGCAGCGCTTGGGATCATTGGTATAGCCGCGGGAAGCATAAAGCTCCTGCTCTGAACCAGTGAAGGTAAATGAAGCGCCACAATCAGCACACTGGATTTCTTTATCCTGGTAAGCCAATTTGGATGACCTCCTCTCTGAAAATAGTTGGCTAGATTTGCGGTCATCCAAAGTGAAGGGTTAACCGATGAGACAACCTGTGTTCTAAACCACCAGAAGTAATTATACAATTGTGCATTACTATTTACAAATGCCAATTCGCCTTTTTTGCCATATTTTCCTAAAAAGAGTAAAATATTTTTTTAGATAGTGAATAAAAAAGTAGTAAAGACAAACTTGAACAACATTTTTACCCATATTCCCTACGGCTTGCGCCAGCGTTACCGACTGGTCTCTTCCGTTTAGTTCCCGCTTTTTCATTTTTTTGTGATTTGCAGGGCGAAGTGTGCCCTTGTATCCAGGCTATTTTCAGGAGAAAGATTTTGGAAAACTACCAGAGAACCGACATTCGTAATATTGCTATTATTGCCCACGTAGACCACGGCAAAACCAGCCTGGTAGACGTGATGCTTAAACAAAGCCGCATTTTCCGTGAGAACCAGCATGTGGGCGAACTGATTATGGACCGCAACACTCTGGAACGGGAAAAAGGCATTACTATTCTGGCTAAAAACACGGCTATCACCTACCGCGGAGTAAAAATAAATATTATAGATACTCCCGGACATGCTGACTTTTCGGGTGAAGTTGAGCGGGTGCTGAATATGGCTGACGGCTGTCTTTTGGTGATTGACAGCATTGACGGCCCCATGCCCCAAACCCGTTTTGTACTTAAGGAAGCCATGCAGAAAAAACTGAAGCCTATCGTAGTTATAAACAAGATTGACCGCGAAAATTCACGCCCCGAAGTAGTGCTTGGACTGGTACAGGACTTGTTTCTGGAACTGGCCACTACTGAAGAACAGCTGGATTTCCCGGTGGTTTATACCTCTGCCCGCGAGGGTTATGCCGTTAACACCCCCGGCACCAAGAATACTGATTTGGTACCCCTGTTTGAGTGCATACTTTCCAAAATCCCCCCGCCCAGCATTGCCCAGGGTGAATTCCAGATGCTGATTTCCAACCTGGATTATGATACCCATAAAGGCAGGATAGCTATCGGACGCATTCAACGGGGCAAAATATGCTCCCGTGACCGGATAGTTAATATAGACTCCCAAAATAAGGCTCATTCTTTTGAAGTAGGTCAGGTATTTACCTTTATGGGACTTGGCAAGCAGGAAGTTGAATGTGCCGAGGCGGGTGAAATTGTGGCCATTACCGGTCTGGAAAATGCATCTATAGGTGATACCGTTACCAGCCCGCTCCAGCCTGAAGCCCTGCCCCGTATTGAGATAGGTGAACCCACAGTCAGAATGACTTTCGGGGTAAATACCTCCCCTTTCGGCGGGCGGGACGGCAAATTCTGTACTTCACGCCAGCTTCGGGAAAGACTTTACCGTGAGCTTGAGACTAATATCGGACTGAGAGTGGAAGAAACCGATTCCCCGGACTCGTTTTTGATTTCCGGACGGGGTGAACTGCATCTGTCCATACTGGTAGAAACCATGCGCCGTGAAGGATATGAATTTGAAATATCCAAACCGGAGGCCATTACCAAGACTATTGACGGCAAAATCCATGAACCGGTGGAAGCTTTGACTATAGATGTCCGCGAGGATTTTGTAGGTGAGGTTACCGAACTTCTGGGTAAGCGGCAGGCACGCATGACTGACATGCATAATGACGGCGAAGGAAACGTAAGGCTGGAATACAATATCCCCACCCGCGGTCTTATCGGCTTCCGCAACTCGTTCCTGACGGCTACCAGAGGCACAGGCGTACTTAACAGCCAGTTTCTGGAGTTTCAACCCTGGTGCGGCGAAATAGAACAAAGCCGAACCGGCGCACTTGTAGCGGCTGAAGCAGGATTATCCTGCACTTACGGCCTGAGCAATTCGCAGGAACGGGGTATAATAATGATAGATGCCAATATACCCGTTTATGAAGGCATGATTGTCGGACTGCATGCCAGAGGCCTTGACTTGGCTGTGAATGTCTGCAAGCAGAAGAAAATGACCAATATCCGTTCCTCAACCTCGGATATTGCCATCAAACTGGTGCCACCCCTCAAACTTAGCCTTGAGCAATCTATGGATTTCATCGCTGATGACGAACTGGTTGAGATAACTCCCAAGGGTATCCGCCTGCGCAAGAAGATACTCAATACCGACCTGCGGCTTCGGGCACGCAAACGCACTGACAACAATTAAACAGAATTCTGCCGGATGTTATCAAGGAGGCAATTTAAAAATTGCCTCCTTTTTTATAGCGGGATTAAATCTACACAGTATATTTGGCCGTTCCATATAATCCGGCTGGTTTTCTTTTATCTCCTAAAACCAGCCGCCCCTCTTTCGAGAGGCGGCTGTCATTTACCCGGCTTATACTGTCAAATCTTAGAGAGTACTAACTACTTCTTGGAAGGTGTTATCTATCCAGTGCCCGTTTATCAGCCTCGTGTTTAACCGAGATTGAAGTGGAAGCGTCAGATATATCCACCTTGTTGGTCTCCTTAATAAGCAGGAAACCCACTACCAAACAGATGCCTGCAATAGCCATAGGCCACCACAGTCCGGCGAAGTCATTGCCTGTGGCATTGATAAGTATCAAGCCTATCATAGGCACTAAACCACCGAAGACACCGTTACCTATATGGTAAGGGAGAGACATGGATGTGTAACGTATCTTGGTGGGGAATAACTCCACCAGGAAGGCGGCAATAGGCCCGTAGACCATGGTTACATAAATCACCTGGATAAATACCAAGAGACCCAGTATAACAGGGTTGTAGCCTATATAAGCAAACAGGAAGTGCTGTCCGGGGTCAGTAGGCGCAAATGCCGCCATCAGACCATAAATCGGATAGTAAGTCAGCACTGCCAGCAGCATACCGGAAAGCATTACCTTTTTTCGTCCTATTCGGTCTGAAAGAGACCCGAAGAAGACAAAGAAAGGCATTGACAGTAGCAAAGCTGCACCGACTATAAGATTAGAATCAATTAGCGGGGTGTTAAAGATTTTTTGGAGATAGAACAGGGCATAGAACTGACCTGTGTACCAGACCACACCCTGACCCATGGTAGCCCCGAACAGGGCTATTAAAACCCAGCGCAGGTTATAAGGATTGGCAAAACTTTCCTTGAGCGGGTTTTTTGAAACAGCCTTGGTATCCTTGAGTTGCTGGAACAGAGGTGATTCCTTTAAGGCTCTGCGTATCCAGAGTGACAGGATTACCAGCAATATGGAAGCCATGAAAGGCAGACGCCAGCCCCATTCGTTGAAGTCTGCTTCTCCCAGACTTATACGGGTGATTAAGATGACACCCAGAGAAATAAGCAAACCAAAGGTTGCTGTAGTCTGAATCCAGCTGGTATAGAAACCGCGTTTCCCCTGAGGAGCATGCTCAGCCACAAATGTAGCCGCGCCGCCGTACTGGCCACCCAAAGCCAGACCCTGAAGAATACGCATTGTTATAAGGATAATGCCGGCCCAGGCGCCCAGCACGTCCTGGGTAGGTAACAAACCGATGAGGAAGGTGCATGAGCCCATGATGGTAATAGTAATAAGATAAGTAAATTTGCGGCCAACCAGATCACCTATCCGGCCGAAAACTATAGCGCCGAACGGGCGAACCAGAAAACCGACGGCAAACGTGCCCAGCCAAGCGATAATATCGCCAATGGGAGTGCCGGTATTATAGAACTTGCTGGCTAGAGTAGTAGCCAAAGCACCGAAGATGTAAAAGTCGTACCATTCTATAACCGTCCCGGCAGAGGAGGCAAATATTACCTTCCATATGCCTTTGGGAGTGGGGGGGCTAGATGTTTGCATCATATGTCCCTCCTAATAGCTCTTATAATTTATTTGTTAACTCTGTGCTTCACCGCTTAATATATTTGAATTATTCGTTTGAGCGGATAAGCATAATGGGAATATGGGAATGACGGACAACCCGTTCGGCTACGCTTCCCAGTAACCAGCGGGCAGCACCACTCCGTCCATGTGTGGACATAGCAATTACGTCCACCTTCTCTTCCTCTGCAACACTTAGTATGACTTCAGCCGCTCCGCCTTCCCTTAGCAGAACCCTGACATCATACCCTTCGCCTTTGAGTTTGTTTTCGACACGAACCATATATTCTTTGCCGGAGTCTACTTGTTCGTTTACCGAAATAGCGGCAATGGCAGGGTCTGAAAATGCAAATTCAACCGCAGGGTTAGACACCACATTTAAAAGCAGGATCTGGCTACCCTCTGAAAAGGCTAAAGCCTTGGCATGAGGTAATACTCCTTCAGCAGCCTTTGAACCGTCTAACGGAACCAGGATTTTCTTGTACATTCATTACCTCCTGATAATTACTGGTCTTACATGTGCCTAATGGAAAAGACCTGCTTTTAGCGGTTTCTAAGCCTGATTGGATTTAACATACCCCTTGCCGTTTATATCCGTTTAAACCATAAAACGAGAGAAAACTACTCCCCTTCTATTTGTCGGAAATCTTCGGCAAACCAGAAATACAATACCAATCAGTCAAGTGCTGTGATTACAGCAGTCAGAGGTACCCTGCGCGTACTAAAAAATTATCAGTACCCGCAGAATAGAATAAAAGAAAAGTTGCTCATGCTTTCCGACCTCCTTAAGATTTACTCAGACAGTTAAAGGATAACTATGCCGGGGTAAATTCGGGAACCTTCTCCTATTGGAGAACTAGGGAAGCAGAGAAATAAGAAGTGTCAACAGAATAACCTAATTCAATAAATAATGTCAAATTTAGCCCCTCAAAAGGCTCAAATAAGCCATTTTATAGCTAATATATCTGTGAAGTTGTCACACAGGGAAGCTTACTGTCTATAAAAAGGCGGTTTCTTCAGGGGCTTTTTTAGCCACAAAACTCTCGGGGGCAACAATGCCGCTTGAGATAAGCATTTTTATAGCCACTTCTACCGGTATATCCGTACGCATCAGCTTTTCGTCAGGAACCAGTTCCAGATAACCGCTGGTGGGATTGGGAACATTAGGTATAAATACCAGATTGTATTCCTGCCCGTCTTCTTTGTTTACAACCCTATTGGTTATAAAACCCATAGCTTTTAGACCCGGCTTGGGAAACTCCAGTATAACTACCTCGCGAAAAGATGCTTTTTTCAGGCCGGACACACTCTCAAGTACCTGTTTAACCCCTTTTTGAATTTGCCCGAAGATGGGCAGGCGATAGGCTAAATTTTCGAAAGTCTTTACCACCCGATGCCCCAGATAATTACTGAGAATAATGCCAACTATGAGTACCAGTAGAATAGTGAAAGCCACCCCCAGCCCCACAATCTCTTGGCCGAATATACCGGATACTACGGGCTGGAGAATATTATCAATGGACTGAAACAGCCAAATGAGCACCAGTATTGAAGCGCCTACCGGCACTACAATAAGAATACCGGCTAAAAACCTGCTCCGCAGATATTTGAGAATACTGGTCCAAATATTTTGGTTTTCAGGCATTTATTTCTCTCCGAAACAACTGACATACAAACCGGATTATACCATTTAAAGCGAGCATGCCAGACAAACAAGGACGGCAGTCACCCCCTCCGGATTAACTGCCGTCCGTTCTACCTCAAACCGGGTTACGTATGCACCCGGTAAGGTCCGAACAACTATATTATTTGGGCGGAAGTAACACTTTGTCAATAACATGTATCAAACCATTTGTGGCTTCCAGATTTTTGGTGACAACATGAGAGGTATTTAATGCCAGCATTTTGCCAGAAACCTGAATCTCCACCGGTTTATCCAGAGCGGTATTGGTGGAGTACAGTTTAGTCAGCTCTTCAACTGTATGGCGGCCAGGTATTAGGTGGTAAAGCAGTATAGATTTCAATTCAGATTCATTTTCCATCAGGTAATCCAGCATGCCGTCAGGCATTTTGGCAAAAGCGTCGTTATCCGGTGCCAGTATGGTAAAAGGCCCGCCCCGGAGGGTGCCTATAAGACCAGTTTGGGTAACTGCTTTGCACAAGATGGAAAGGTTTATATTTCCAAATGCGGTATCAACCAAATCCAGCATAAATCCCTCCTTCCCTGCTATTTACTCCATTACTATCAGTTTAAATACCTTATCGCCAAAAAGTAAATACCTCCCTGACAGTTAATATATTTTTTATTATGTAAGTAATTTTCATTCAGAAAACACCTTGTTTGAAGGTACTTTACATCAACACTCAGCGGCCATAGCCTTTATTATTTGGAGCTAAAGTGAGAAAATATGGCGTTTAGAAAAAGACTGGAGTAAAGAACTTGGATAACAAGACAAAACTGAAACTCTGCCTGCTGGCTAATGCGTCTGATGAATCAAACTTAAAATGGGCAAATTCCTTTGCCAGACGCGGTCATGAGGTGCATATATTCAGCTATGACCAAATAAAAGACGGGATTGAACTGGCGAAAGGAATCAAGTTTCACCATCTGGTATTTCCGGTCAAATACCCATTTACTTACCTTACTTTTTTCCAAGCCCAGATTTCACTTATGCTTCTTAAGCCGGATATCATTCATGCGATAAATATGTCCGACTACGGGATACTGGCCGGGCTGGTCTGCCGCATAGGCCGCTTAAATCCCATAACCCTGACAGCCGTAGGGAATGATATACTGCATGATTCCCATACCGCCCATGGCTGGGCCATAAAGCATGTGCTGCCGCTTTCAAAAGTGGTCACCTGTGATACTGATGAAATAGCTTTGGACATGGTGAAACTGGGTATGAAGGAAGACCATATCTTCCTGATGTCACGCAGCGGCGAACTGGATTTATCCCGCTTGGAAGCTACCTACCTTGCCATGAGAAAAACCCGAAGCTGATTCCTCTGCCTGCAAAAAGGGTGGCAGTAATACTGCCACCCTTTGCTAAATACCCTTTAGCGGTGTTATTTGACTGAATCTTTGAAATCAAGCCCAAGGTGAAAACCCTTGTTCTTTTCTTCGTAACCTTTGACACCCAGCAATTTTTCAAGCCAGAGCTTGGTTTCCACATAAGTTTCCTGAGCAATTTCATGGCGGGGCTGGCTGAAGGTGCCGGTCGCTTTTTTCGCGGCATGCATTTCCTTCAGTTTGGCTTCGATCTGAGCCAGCCATTTAGATTTGTCAGGCGCAGTTTCCGGATTAAATTTTTCTCCGTTTTTCAGATGAAAAGCATCAATGTACATACCGGTTGCTACCTTTGAATAGTTTTCATTTAAAACGTAGCGAGTAGCTTCTCCCAATGTGAGTTCCATTTATCCTCCTAGAAATCTTTGTATTAAATAACAGCCGCCGGATGGCAACTCTATGATACCGCAGAAAAAACATCTATAATCTAATAAAAGGGTCACCGCCTGGCAGTCAGTTACCGCCTTTTAAACGTTATATTATATGCCATATAATGCAATCTCTCAAGACATAAATAAAATATCGCCCAAAGGAATACTGCTATGACTGATATAATACAACTTATGGCTAAGAATGAAACAATGATAGGCCAGCTTTACCGGCTGTATGCCAACCGCTTTCCGGAAGAAAAACCTTCTTTCTTGGTATTGCCTCTGAAGAAGACAACCACCATGCCTGGATTGAAAATATATCCAAGCAAGCTACCGAACTACAATCCACGCTTAAATTAGACACCTTTACCCCTTCAGCCGTTAAGGCTTACCAAAACTAGAATATGTAACCAATTCGCTGGTTACGGCCACACTTGAACATGCCCAACGGGTACAGGCCAAATTGAATGAAATCACTCAGAAGGATTAGCCCGTAAAATACTTATACCCGAAACTGTTTAGTCACCAGCCAAACTATGGTTCAACCCGAAAATATATATGCCGTTCCGATTAGAGGTTACTTAGCTGCAATTGACCCAAAAATAAGTATTTACACTTATTGTATATGCAAATGGATATTTGCCTATAATGGGTTAAATAAACAGCTCTGAGGAGGCATATATGGCGTCCAAATTTGAACTTTTCAAAGACAAAAAGGGCGAGTTCCGCTGGAGATTGGTAGCCAGCAACGGGCAAACAATTGCTGATTCGGGTGAAGGGTACACCACCCATGCCAATGCAATCAACGGTATTGAATCCGTTAAGAAAAATGCACCTGTGGCCGCGATTGTAGACCTTAGCCAGACATAAATCTCAGCCAAAACACCTTATAAAAAGCAAGTGGCGGGATATAACCCGCCACTTATATTAATGTTGATATATTCTGCAAATCCGGGCAGAAACTTAGAGACCGTTTTGCTGCAAAAACTCCCTAAGCAAGTTGTTAAACACAGCCGGTTTTTCCAGAGCCGGCAGATGCCCGGCCTGTTTTATTTCCTGAAAAGACGCCCGCGGAATTGACTTGCTAAAACGTTCTCCAATGGTATGCATATCAGGAACATCATGTTCCCCCACCAGCACCAGTGCAGGTATTTTTAGGCTCAGATAATCTTCGGATTGAGGGCGTTTAAGCCTCTGCTCCCGCTTGCCGCCAACTACCGCCAAATAGTTTTCTTCCAGCATTTTTTTACACAAACGATATAGTGTTTTGTCTATATCCGCACTTGTCCTGCCGGTACCCGCCAGCCAAATCTGGAGGTAAAGTTCTATAGCTTTAGATTTTTGACCAAGTGAAATCAGCTCATCCAACTGGCGGTCAAGGTCCAGAAATTTTTCGTCTGTATTGCGATACCCGCGCATGCAAGCGTCTACCAATACCAGTCCGGTAACCATATCCGGGTGGAGAAGAGCCAAATCCAGCGCATAAGTACCCCCCACCGAGTTGCCCACCAGCACAACTTTGTCTATACGCAAAAGATGCAGCAACTCCAGCACGTCACGGTAATAGTTGAAAATATCATCGGTAATAACACTCTGCCCGTAACCGCGCATATCCGGTGCAATTACGTGATAGTCTTTGGCAAATTCGGTCAGCTGGTTATACCAGGAACGGCTGTCTGTAATGCCGGCATGCATAAAGACCAGCACCGGGCCGGTACCTGCTTCCCTGTAGGATAAATCTACTCCCGGCAGGCGGGCAATTTGAGGTGCGAATTCGTTTTCAGCTGTCATCTTGGTTTTCTCCTGTACTTGCTTCAGCTTTGGCATTCCCCCACCAGGCACGCAGCCTGTTTAATATATTCAGTTCATAACCTATTTTACCCGGAGTATAAAAACGGTGGTCTTTGATAACTTCCGGCAGGTTCTGCTGTTTCACAAAGTGGTTCTGGTAATCATGGGCATATTTATAATCTTTGCCGTAACCCAAATCTTTCATCAGACCTGTAGGAGCATTACGAAGGTGAAGGGGCACGTCAGCCTGAGGGTTACGGGCTATTTCCTTCTGAACGTTAGTATAGGCTACATATACCGAGTTGCTCTTTGGAGCACCTGCCAGATAAATAACCGCTTCAGCCAGTGCCAGTTTGCCTTCAGGCATACCCAGAAAATGAACTGCCTGCTGGGCGGCCATGGCTATCACCAGCCCCTGCGGGTCAGCCAGACCCACATCTTCGGTAGCAAAACGGATTACCCTGCGGGCAATATACAGGGGGTCTTCTCCCGCTTCCAGCATCCTGCCCAGCCAATATATAGCCGCATCCGGGTCAGAACCCCTCATGGTTTTATGCAGGGCTGAAATCAGGTCGTAGTGCTGTTCACCGCTTTTATCATAACGCAGACTTTTTTTCTGGGCGGCATCCTCAACCTGAGGCAAACCAACTACCCGCCAACCGTCTTTGTCCGGCAAAGTCGTCATAACCGCCAGTTCCAGTATATTTAAAGCTATACGGGCATCACCCTGTGCAAAACTGCTTATATGCTTTTCAGCTTTCTCAAGCAATCTGGCATGGTAGTTGCCCAAACCATTTTCGCCTTCCAAAGACCGCTTCAAGATAACCGATATCTCTTTTTCGGAAAGGGAATTTAGAACATACACTTGGGCACGGGAGAGAAGAGCGGAATTTACCTCAAACGAAGGGTTTTCGGTTGTAGCACCTATTAGCACCACTGTGCCATCTTCCACGTACGGTAAAATGGCATCCTGCTGAGACTTGTTGAAGCGGTGGATTTCATCTATAAAGAGGATAGTCCGCCTGTGGTAAAGTTTCAGGCGTTCACGCGCTTCCTCTACTACCCGCCTCAAATCAGCCACTCCAGCAGAAACAGCGCTGAGAGCTGAAAAATGGGCATCCAGACTGTGGGCAATTATATTAGCCAGAGTAGTTTTGCCTGAACCCGGCGGTCCCCAAAAAATAAGCGAAGGTATTTTGTCACTCTCCAGCGAAAGTCTGAGGGCACGCCCTTCACCTATCAGGTGGCTTTGCCCGACAAATTCCGCTAAAGTTTCCGGACGCATTCTGGCAGCCAGCGGAGACTGGCTTTTCTTTAGTTTTTCAGCCCCGGCATCAAAAAGATCCATAATTCTTTCCGGCATGTTTACTGGCTATCAAAAGCACCTCGTGCGGATATTTAGTGGATATAACCAGTTTGCGGTACTTGCTGTTTACCAGATTTATGGAAACAGTGGGTGTTTGGGGAATGATGCAAACCAGTATCCGCCCCTTTTTATCTCTGGTCATACGCACACCATAGCCGCCGTAAAAATCACGATTGCGTCCGTTTATTTCAGCAGATTCCACATCCAGCCAGGGGAAAAAACGCTTGAAATAACCGAAACGTATAAATATGCCTTCGTCGGAAAGGCTGATAAACATTTTGCGCATATTGTAAACCAGCAGCGTGACACAAAACATAGTAATAGCCATAAGCATTACCAGCCAGTAAGGCACTCTATCTTCAGGAGTGGGCGGATTAATGGCAAAATACCCCAGCAGGGATACTACCGCCAAACCTACGGCCGCCTCTATAATAGCCATAATCTCCATAACCTTGAAACGCAATTCTTCTGAATATATTTCACTGGCATAAAGAAGCCGGTTATCTACCTTTGACATAAGTCTCCTATTATCAGGGTATCCAGATACTCTGGGCGGTGATTATATCTGCCATACCGGGCAGTACCAGCGGAGCGGCTGACC
The DNA here is from genome assembly GCF_041654235.1 of Dehalococcoides sp. Classification (NCBI taxonomy): domain Bacteria; kingdom Bacillati; phylum Chloroflexota; class Dehalococcoidia; order Dehalococcoidales; family Dehalococcoidaceae; genus Dehalococcoides; species Dehalococcoides sp. The sequence continues at coordinate 17,566 of NZ_JBAZDW010000029.1, forward strand.
TGGTGTAAAAAGCCAGCCCCTTGAAACTGGTCAGATACTGGTGGCCGGAAGCCGGCCACCCAGATTTGGCGGTAACTATAAGCGGGTCTTTTACCCGGTTAAGCAAGGCCAAAAACTCCTGTGGTTCAAGGCGGACTATAACCCCTGAGGCTTTGGTGGCCTGAGCAATGGCCGCATATGCCCCGGCACCGTTTCCGTATGCCATTTCAATCTGCCTCCAGTGTTTACTGCTAAATTCAAGAAAAAACTAAAAGAAATTGTACCATAAAGATAGGCCGATTTACCTGCCTGACCCATCCGTATACACACCTGTGTTGTAAAGCCGTCAGTGGTATCTTTTCACTTCAAAGCGATAAAGTTTTACCGGTGCATCAGCCGTTATGCCTGCCTTCTGGCGGCAGATGGATATCTGCTCTGACGGGGTGTCAACTCCCTCCAAATCAGGCAATAACAGCCCCCGCAGATGTCCGCTTTCCACTATTACCCCGTACTTTTTGGCATCCAGACTATTTGTATCTTCCACCGGCTGGGGCGGGGTGAGCACATCAACACTGTAACTGAGGAGCGGCAATTCCCACTCAGCCACGGGTTCAAAACGGGGGTCTCTAGCGGCAGAACTTACCGCGTTTGAGACAATCTCATCTGCAATATTATCAAAATGAGCTTCGAAAGTACCTATGCACCCCCGAAGTTCACCCAGTTTCTTGAGGGAAACAAATACACCGGCTTCTCCGGAAAGTTCAGCGGCAAGCTCTACCGAGGGGGTGATAACCTTTTTCTCTCTGAC
>NZ_JBAZDW010000030.1:0-18330 GCF_041654235.1 Dehalococcoides sp.
GGCGGGCAGAGTGAGGGTGAGTGCTCCTGATATACAGGGTATTTATGCCTGGTGGTCACCGGATGATATGTCCCGTATTTATAGGGTAGCTTCCCGTTACGCTTTAAACAGCGAGGAAGCGGCTGTAAGTTACGGGCTGGAGCTTAGCGCAAAAAGGTCTTTTCTGACCGAGGTCTGGACGGAAGAGACCTTTGAACTCTGGCTGGATGAAAAACTGCTTGAGAGCAAACCCAATCCTTACGGGTTTATCCCGTTTGTTATTTTCCCCAATCTGCGCGAACCCAAGCGTTTCTGGGGGGTATCTGATCTGGATGAGATTATGGAACCCCAGCGGGAACTTAACCGCGCCTTAAGCCAGCTTTCCCGTATTCTGGAGCTTTCCGGCAACCCGATTGCGGTGCTGGAAAACGTGGAGCAGTCTGAGGATATTGCGGTCAGGCCGGGGGCAGTTTGGAATCTGCCCGAAGATACCCGCGCTTACCTGCTGGACCTGCTGCAGGGTGGGGGTGTGGGGCTTCACATAAACTATGTAGACCTGCTTTACCGCACTTTGCATGATATTGCCGAAGCACCCAGAGCCGCTTTCGGCGGCAGCGGGCGTGACCTTTCGGGGGTAGCTTTGGAAATAGAGCTTCAGCCTCTGCTTCAGCGGGTTTGGCGGAAACGCCTGATACGGAGTGTGGCCTATCGCAAACGTAGCGGCATGATACTGCGGCTGCTTGAAAAATACCGGGGACTGGACTTTAACGGGGTAGACCCAAGCATCAGTTTCAGCCCTGTGTTGCCCAGAGACCTTTCGGTGGTGGTAGGGAATGAACAGACTATGGTTCAAAGCGGTATCCATTCCCGCCGCAAGGCTATGAATGAGCTGGGTATCAAAGACCCGGATGCGGAGTTTGAACGCTGGTGCGAGGAACGCCGCCGGATACTGGAGATGAACCGTGACAGCAGTGTGAAAAGTGGAAAACAGCGCCAGAGTGAGAGAGTTGCGCTTGAAGAATAGGAATGAAAAAGAAAGGAGTGCAAGTGAAAACAACTGAAAAAGAACCGGAACCCTTGGTCTCTGAAACAGAGGCAGTCTCCACTGAGGATTCGGCTGAAAGCATGGACAGCCTTAAGGAAAGGCTTGCCCTAAGCCAGAGCCGAGCCGAAGAACTTTTGAAGAGCCAGCAGGAAGCCTGCGAACGGGTAACTCAACTGGAGGTTGAGCTGAGATTGGCGGTGGAAAGTTACCGCAGGCTGATGGTTGAACAAAACCCGGAAGTGATACCTGAACTTATTAGCGGACAGACAGTAGAGGAGATAAACCGCTCTTTAGAAGTGTCCCGCAAACTGGTGGCCCGAGTAAAGCAAAGCCTTGAGAAAGATGCGGTGCTTGCCAGAGTGCCGCTGGGGCAAGCCTCCCGGCAGAAACCGGATTTTTCATCACTTTCTGCCCGGGAAAAAATTAAATATGCAGTAGGAGGAACTAATTAAATATGGCAATTTCATTAACCGAGGCTTCAAAGCTTTCAAACGATATTCTCAAGCAGGGGGTGATTGAGACTATTGTCAGGGAATCTCCCGTTTTAGCCAATATGCCCTTTATAGAGGTAATGGGTAACGGGCTGACCTATAACCAGGAGAAAACCCTGCCGGATATCAGTTTTTATGACACCGGTGACACCTGGGATGAATCTACCCCCACCTTTGAACAGAAAACTGCCCAGCTGAAGATTATGGGTGGTGATGCTGACGTGGACAATTTCCTGAAGACCACCCGGAGCAATGTTCAGGATCTGGAAACGGCCATTATTGAGCTGAAAGCCAAAGCCCTGAAGGATAAGTTTGAAGAGGTTTTTATTTACGGTGATTCGGCGGTAAGCTCAAAACAGTTTGATGGCTTAAGGAAGCTGATTAATCCTGCTTCGGCCAGTTCCCAGCTGGTTGCCGCCGGTGCTTCCGGTGCCAGTCTGAGTCTTGCCAAGCTGGATGAACTGGTAGATGCGGTAAAAGGCGGCAAACCGGATATGCTCCTGATGAGCCGCCGCAGCCGCCGCAAACTGAATGCTCTTTTACGGGCGGGTGGAGGCATGCTGGAAACTGACCGTGATAAATGGGGCAACTTTATCCAGTTTTGGGATGGTATACCTATCGGGGTGAGTGACTGGATTTTGGATACCCATGTGGTTGCCGAAGGACTGGAAACTGCTACTTCGGGTGGCGGGTGCTCTGCTATTTATGCCCTGCAGTTTGGCGAGGGCGGTCTTTGCGGCCTGAGCAGCCCCGGCTTTGTTCAAGTGGAGGCTTTAGGCTCACTGGAAAATAAGGACGCCAGCCGCACCCGGGTTAAATGGTACTGCTCACTGGCCCTTTTCAGTGCGGTCAAGGCGGCCGCACTTATCGGGGTAACGGACTAATAATTTTGGTTTGGGCGGGGGCGGGTTTAAGTTTTGCCTGTCCCCGCCTTTATTATGGAGGGAAAATATGAATCTGGTTGCAATGCGTACTCTGGTACGCCGTGATCTGCACGATGAAGATGAGGTAAACCGGCGTTGGACTGATGCTGAACTGGACCGTCACATAGGGCACGCACTGGAGGAACTTTCACGGAGTGTCCCCCTTGAAACAGAATGCCTGATACCGGTAACGGACGGAGACAGGGAATTTACCCTGAGTACCCTTGAGGGGTTTATCCGTTTGCAGGCGGTGGAATATCCCATAGATAGCTATCCGCCTGTTTTCCACCGCTTTGATTGCCGGGCGGACAAAATGAAACTGCTGGATGAGGTCTTGCCCGAAGACGGTTATATCCGGCTGTATTACTCTGCTAGCCACACCATGACAGCCGAAAGCACCAGCCTGCCGTCTTATCTGGAAGACCTGGTGGCTATCGGGGCGGAGGGGTTTGCCAGCCTGGAGTGGGCAGTTTTCTGTGTAAACAGGGTAAACAGCGGCGGTACAGATACTCCCAAGGTATTTGAAGCTATAGGGCGGGAGAGGCTGGTGTATTTCAGGAATGAGTTAAGGCGGCTTTGCAGCCAAAACAAAGTCAGGGTGAACAGCCTTTTTACACCTGCCGGCTAAACAGGCATGTTATATGCTATGGACAAGATGAAGGAGGAAGATAGATATGAATTTTTACCGTGAACTATGGAGCCGCATTGGAGGCCGCCCATGGACGTATATCCTGAGGGATTTTTGGCACAAATACGAGGGGCTTTGCATTTTGGCATTGGTGGCCGGGGGGGCTTTTTTGGGGCACTGGCTTTGGCATAATGTTTTGTGGTATTTGCTGAACTTTACTTTCGGGTATATCGCCGGGCATCTTTTTTGGGGGAAAGACTATATACCTGACCAGAAGGGGGATTAAATGTATCCACTCAGCCCGTCACTTCTGTCTGCCCAGCAATCAGCTTGTGCCTGCCCCAAGGTAAAACTGACGGTCAGAAACCGTCTGGACGGGGCGTCAAAGCTGAAATGGGAGGAAATATATGCCGGTACCCAGCCGGAGGGATATCACTCCGTAGCTATAGCCGGAGACGGCGCCATGATACGTATCCGTATAGGTGATAATCCGGATAACTACAGGCTCTATTTCCAGCGGGTTGCCCAGCCGGCACCGGGGGCTGATTTCGGGCAATGGACGTATAGCGGTTCTTATTTTTTCAGCCGGGCAGGTGTGGCCAGTTTTGGTAACAAGGTCTGTGTGGTGGCGGTGGATTATAACCGCAATATGTTTATCTTTGAAAGCACAAATAACGGCCAGACCTGGTCAGCCCCGGTAAAGATTGGTACCAGCAATACTTCACAGGTTTACGGGGTATCCATAGCCTTTAAACCCAACGGAGACATGGCGGTATTTTACATAGAGCGCACCCTGCTGTGTTATAAGAAAAGGGTGAATGGCAACTGGCAGTCACGCCAGCAGTGGGATAAATCTACTGATGTTCTTTCAGGAGTGAGTGCGGTTTATGACGGGGATTGGCGGCTGGCAGTTTCAGGCACCGACCTTTCCGGTTGCTCCAAGGTTTGGAGTTTGAGTTTGGGTGACGGGGCTGATTTTGCAGTCGGAGTTTGGTCTCCCCTGTACGAATTTGCATCCGCCCCGGCCGGGGGGCTTTACAGCTATACCTCTGTCTCTATGGATTGCCCGGATGTATTTCGGGTGTGTTATCTGGAAAATTATACTGGTAGTGTGGCAGACAAGCGGGCATTTCTAAGCCATTTGGTAGCAGATACCGGTTTTAACGATAACATCTGGCGTGAAAGCGTGCCTACCAGTATGAGCAGTGATTATGGCTTTGCAATGGTAAATGACGGCCAGTATGTGTATTTAGCCGGGATTAGCCGGATTTATCGGGCCAAGATTGCCCAGAATAGTTTGGAAATAGGGGCAGATATACTGCGCCTGGAATCTGCCTGCGGCAATCTGAAAGGCAGTCTGGCAGTTGAGCTGGATAATTCAAGCGGCCGTTATACCGGGGCTGGCACCGGTGAACTGGATATGCTGGCACCGGGCAGTGAAATAGAGTTTTATCCCGGTTATGAAACCGAGAGTGGAAACGAATACGGGCCGGGGCAACTGTATATTATCCAGAGTTTGGAAAGGCGTATTGCCGGTGGCAAATCCAGCCTGCTGATACGGGCTGAAGACGCTTTTTGCCGTCTGAAACGATGGCGGGCAACTAACCAAATGCGCTGGAATCGTAATTCCTCTCAGCTTTCGGTCAGAGGGATACTGGGTTATGTGTTAAGCAAAGCAGGTATACGTATGGAAGTGCTTAACGCATCAGCCCAGTTGGGAAATTTCTATCCGGATTTCACTATACATGTGGGTGATGACGGGTTTGAACTTATGGGTAAACTGCTTAGCTTTGTAACTGATTTGGTATTTTTGCAGGGCAACTGCCTATATTCAATCTATCCGCAGGCAGCAGATAACCCTCTTTACAGTTACGGCGTTACCCATCCTGTCTTTAGCGGGATTTATGCCGATACTTCTTCCGAGGTAAACAGGGTTGTGCTGGAAGGGGTAGATGCTGCTTCCAATCTGTTTATGGTGCAGGGGTTTGTCTGGGAGGAGATTTACCAGAATCATGACCTGACCCTGAGGTTGTATGACCGTAACATAAACACTCTGGCGCAGGCAGGGGAACGGCTGGATAGCTGCCTGCGGATGGCAGTTTTAAAACAACAGATGGGACAGATTGTTGTGCCTATAAATTGCGGACAACAGCTTTTTGACGTGATAAGTATCAGCCAGCCGGAATGCGGGCTTGAAGGGCTTATCCGCCGTATAAACGGTATCCGTACTTCTTATGAGCCGTGTAAGGGTATATACCGGCAAGAGCTGAGTTTGGGAAAGGTGTAAGGAGGTACCATGGATATTAAACGAGCAGTGCTGAAGGTTTTTAATTCTACCAGTTATACTGCCTCTATCCAGCTGGCTGGGGACTACAAGTCTGTGCTGGAAGAAGTAAAGGTTGCCCGCAATATACCCTCTTCTGAAATGCTGGCCGGGCGGAATCTGGGGGTCTGGTTTTATGATGACCATAACACCAAAGATACTCTGGTGATAGCAGTTTACTCCTGAATTTAGCGGGATAAGGTTAGTTTAAACTCATTTTTATAACGGTGCCAGCCACATAGTCAGCTGGCACCGTTATATTATTGTGTCCTGACAGGCGGACGGCAGTTTTAGTTTATATCAGTTTGAGCCTTTGGCGCTTCTGGGGGCATAGGCTTCGGCTGCTTCAAGGCAGAGTGCCAGGCTCATCAGGTAATCATCGTGGCCGCGGGTGGTTTCTACGTAAAAATTCATCTGCTGGCTTTGGCGGTAGTCTGCCCGTGCCAGCCCCATTTCCTGCCAGAACAGGGTGTACTCCGAACTGCCATTTGCTGCATACATCTTCAGTCTGCCTGAATTTACGGCCGAAAGCAGGTTAAACCCCAGCTGTGATTTAGAGGCAGGCTGAAAGGCAAACGGCAGAATACGGCTGCCCAGTGATTCCCGCAGGAACGAGGCTACCGGCTGTCCCAAACCGGTGGCATCCACTGCTACCTTGCGGCATTTCCAAACTTTACCCAGCAGTTCCACCAGCTTTTCATAGAGAAGGGCATGACGTGTTCCTTGCCAGCTGTAATGGCAGACCAGCCTGACCTGAGGCAGGTTGTAGGGGGCTTTGGCAAAGGTATAATCCAGCTCCGCAATAGTAAGCACGCTTGAGTCCCGCCGTAAGTTTACAGTTGTCGGGGAGATGCCGCCCGTTTGACTGTCCTCGCCTGCCAGATCAAGACCAGCCACATATACCTTGCCCTTTTCGGGGTAGACTTGACAGGGGTGATTTCCTTTAAGCAAATCAAGCTGTTCGTTACTGAACATGCCGCCGCCACCGCTTACCGGAAGTAAGCGGTACTGGGTCAGGAATAAAGGGTGGTTTTCCCCCAGTCTCTCTTTTTCAGACAGGGCATATGCCAGATAAGCCGGGTTGTGGGCGGCTACTGCCTCCCAGTCATACCGGAAATGCCGTTTCAGCCCGTCTTTTTGCTCTTTTTCTATATTTTGTTCTTTTATCTCTTCAAGAAGGCTGAAACTGTCCCAGGTAGTGCCGTAAAGAACGGTGGTAACATTGGTGGTGGCGCCCATGGGTTTAAATTCCTTGCTGTACTTTTCCTTGTTCACGTCTTGGGCTTCATCTACCTCCAGTAGCAGGTGGGCGGTATTGCCCACCACGCTGGCACTTGGTTCGGCTGACAGAAAAACGGCTCTGGCCTGATTGAGCCTGATAATATACCCGCCTTCGGTGTGGTATATATCCGTAAAACCGGCCTCATTCAGGCGGTCTTTCAGCCTCATCATGGAGATATTCAGCTGGGGTTTGAAGGTAGGGGCGCATTTAACCAGATTTTTAGGCTCAAACATGTAAAGAGTAAGAAGCAGGAGCTCCAGCTGGGATGAAAGTTCATTTTTCCCGCCCTGCCGGGCTATTTCTACGCTGAAGGTCTGCCCCTGCTGGTTAAATATACTTCGTAACACCGCCCTGGCAACATCCTGCTGGTAGGGGCGAAGTTTATTTATCAAAGGTAGCCTTTATAATGCCCAGCGGCACAGCTACGTCCCTGAGGACGTTGAAAATAGCCTCTTTCAATCCGCCTTTGTCCTGACGGCTGATGTTGTAACGGGCAGAAAGCAGGCGTGACAGGGTGGTTACGGCCTGCATTAGCAGTTTCAGATTGTCTGGGTCATGGCGGAGGACGGATTTGATTTTTACCCTGAGCAGGGCAATTTCTTCGTCAATACCTTCCGTCAGGGTTGCCTGTTCATAGTCCTCCAGTTCATCAGTATCCAGTACGCGGGAATAGAAGCCGTGTTTGCGGGCATTCTGGTTGCCGTAGGGAGCGCCTTTTTTTCTTTCAATAAATTCTTGTGTCATAGTGGTAGAATAATAGCACAAATGTTCTAATATCAGCTATAATCATCTGTCACTCTTTAGATAGTTATTGCTAAAGTGTGATGCAGGACTTACAATAGTGGGCAAGTATGCAACTAGCAAAAGAGCTTTATCAACTGCAAGAACTGGAACTGGATTTGGAGTCTCACCTGATGCAGGCCTCCAAATTACAGGCAATCCTGCAGGATGACTCTGCTCTCAGGCAGGCCGAAAATAATCTGGTGGAAGCGGCCAGCCATCTGAAAGAACAGCAGGCTTCTCTGCGTGAACTTGAAAGTCAGTCTGCTGATTTGGATGCCAAGATAAACGAAATTAAGAAAAGCCTGTATTCAGGACGGATTAATAATCCCAAAGAGCTTTCTAATCTGAGTAAGGAACAGGAAATCCTTGAAGCAAAGCGTACCCAGATAGATGATCAAGCGCTTGCCGGCATGGACCGTCTGGAAGAGTTGCAGACTAATTGCAATCAGGTAATGGAGGGGCTGGAAACTGCCCGCTCGGAATGGCAGCAAGACCAGACCCAAAATACCCAGTCACTGAACCTGATACATTTAGAGATAGAAAAGCTTAAAAACGAACGTCATGAGTTTATGTCCCGTTTTGAACAGCCGGATTTGGTACTTTTCCAGACTCTGCGTAAAAGCAAGGGCAAAGCTGTTTCAAAGGTAGAACAAGGGAATTGCCGTGGTTGCGGTTTGAAATTAACAGCGGCTTGGATGCAGCGTGCCAGAGCCGGTACTCTGGTGCAGTGCAGCGGTTGCCAGCGAATATTATATCTGGATTGAAAGAAAGGTATCTAAAAGATTAGCAAGATTATTATAAACACAGACGGGGCATCAAGGGGTAATCCCGGCCCAGCCTCCATTGGCGTAACCCTCAAGGACGAAAAAAACAATCCGGTTGCCTGTATTTCCAAAGCTATTGGTCATGCCACCAACAACCAAGCCGAATATCAGGCTCTGCTGGCAGGGCTGGAAAAGGCCGCTTCTCTGGGTGCAAAGGAACTGGAAATTCGCTCGGATTCAGAGCTTCTGGTAAAACAAATAAAGGGCGAATACCGAATGAAAAACGAGGGGCTTAAACCCCTGTTCAGCAAAGCTGTTTCACTGTTGGGGCGTTTTGAACGCTACCAAATAAAGTACATACCCCGCGCCCAAAACTCTGAGGCAGACGCTCTGGCTAACAAAGCTTTGGATGGCGGAAGCTGAGACTCCTGTTTAAGCTAAAAGGGTGGCTATCCGCTTTTTGTTTTTAGAGTACTTTTTATGCGGGTAGAACATATCTCTGCTATACTAGAGCTTGCCAAGTAGACCGGGTGGCCGCCCGCCTTTAAAGCGGGAGGAAAGTCCGAGCTCCTCCAGACAGGATGCTGGGTAACACCCAGGGGGGGCGACCCTACGGAAAGTGCAACAGAAACATACCGCCTGTGAAAACAGGTAAGGGCGAAATGGTGAGGTAAGAGCTCACCGGCAGTCCGGGTGACCGGCTGGCCGGGTAAACCCCGTCCGGAGCAAGGCCAAATAGGGGAACGCAAGGACGTCTGGCCTGTTCCCGGGTTGGCCGCATGAACCAGACGGTAACGTCTGGTCTAGATAGATGGTCATCACCTTTGCCTTCGGGCAAGGGTACAGAACTCGGCTTACAGGTCTGCTTGGCTTAATTTATTTCAGTAAACCACCCCTTTGAGGGGTGGTTTTTCTATTTAGTAAATATCCGGGCTGGATTTTTAATTCGGGTTTGGCCTGATTTTAGTTTGGCAGTTTCAGGTGGGTGTTAAACTGGTAAAAAAGAATAAAACTGCCTCCGCTTGCGGCGATTACTGTTGCCACTGTAAATATGTTGGCTACAGATTCCCTTGATGAATAAGAATCAGACAGTGCAAATGGTGAGATTTGAGGGAAAACAAACAATGTAACCGCCAGCAGACAGAGTATCCACCAGATTTTAAATAGCAAATTTATTTTGTATTCTAGCAGGGCGGTTTGAGTTTCTAGAGGCTGTTTGCTTAGTTGCCATGTTTCAGCCGTAAATAACAGCGGAAATACCAAATTGATTACGGGTATCAAGAACCCCGGAAATACCCGGCTGGATTTGTAGCGGGGAGTGATGCGGTGCAGGTTAACATAAAATGCGTGGCTCAAGTACAGGTAAAACATGCCGCTGACAAAGCTAACGGCAAGCAGTATATTCAAGCCCAGAGTCGCTTGGTCTACTGCCTCTTCGCAAAGATGGAGGTAAGACGGGATAACAAAATTGGTCTGGCTGGTAGTGTTCAGGAAGGCGCTCAGGTGAGATTGCTGGACAGCCAGATATATGCCGCTTAACATAGACAGCCCCAGCAGTACCAGCAAAAGCCGGCCAAGCATTTTTAATCCTGAAATGTTCCTGTTTTGGTTGGTATTCCGCAAGTTAGCCCCTGTTTTCTATGGAAATATATATATAAATGTATACTAGTAAGACTATAATGGCAAGTGATGTCTACTATTGCAAGTGATGTCTCCCGGCGGATGGTTTTCCCAAATAATAAAATCAGGCACTCTTGATGCTTCAAACAGGCTGGATTTCAAGGCTTAATATGCTCAAAATACAAAGATACCAGCCATTAGTGAGGTTGACCAGAGGGTTTGACTGGTTATAAATTATGCTCCGCAACGCTCCTCAGGTGGTTTGCTGCTTGCTAGGTGGTGATGGGTTATAATGAGGGCAATTATGGAAGACCTGAATATCTCTGCTCTGGATTTTGTCCAATTCTGCCACCGCCGTTGCGGGCAGGAATGGCCTGAACTGTATGACGAAATGTGCAGGGTAGCCGGACGGCGGCTCTACCGGGGGATGGGTTATTACGAACTGAATAATCTGGGTATTCCTCTGGATCTGGCTAATCTGGACAGCACCTTGGCTCTGGTAGACCAATTCAAATCAAATCAGAAGTGTTCTTAGCGGTACTTTACAGTAATTGTTAGCTTAAGGCTCGGGAGTAGTACTTCCGGGCCTTTTGTTTTATGATTAGAACAGGATATTTTACAGGGAGACGTCTATGACTTTTAGAATAAAAGTATTGCTGGGCACTATTCTGTCCATGGTTGGTTTGCTGGGGTCTTTCGCCCTGGGTTATTTTAGCGGCGGCGTGTCCGCTTTAAACAGTGACGAAAACCTGTCCAGTATTGTAACTGCCTGGCAGATTATTACTACTGAATACGTAGAGCCGGATATTATAGATCAGGCGGCTCTGGCTGAAGCGGCTATAAAGGGTATGATGGATGAGCTGAATGACCCCCATTCCGTTTATCTGAATGCCGAAGACTATCAGGCCAGTCTGGAGTACGATGACGGCCAATATGTAGGGATAGGTGCCACTGTCCAGATAGAAGACGGGGTGATTACCCTGATTCCTTATGAGGGTTCTCCGGCAGCTTTGGCAGGCATACAGGCCGGCGATATTTTACTGGAAGTGGACGGTCAGTCCGTTGACGGATTTAGTTTGGCAGACCTGTCTCCGCTGGTCAGGGGCGAAAAGGGGACTTTGATAACGCTAAAGGTAGAAAGAAGCACCTCTGCCCAACCGCTGCTGTTTAACGTTACCCGTAATGAAATACTTATTCCCAGCGTTTCCTCTGAAATGATGGGAGATATAGCTTATATCCGTCTCAGCCGTTTTAGCGAAAGGACAGACGCAGAGCTGGAGCAGGTGCTCAAAAATCTGGGTGATGCCAAAGGGATAGTGCTGGATTTAAGGGGCAATCCCGGTGGCCTGGTAAGTTCGGTTATAAATGTAACCAGCCGTTTTGTAAGCAGCGGGGTGGTTTTAACCACTGTTGACAATGCCGGAAACTCGGAGGAATACAAAATAGTCCCCAAGGCTGTAACTACCAGTTTGCCCATGGTAGTATTGGTAGACCAGTACAGTGCCAGCGGTTCCGAAGCCCTTTCAGGTGCTTTGCAGGACTACGGGCGGGCAACTATTGTGGGTAAGACTACTTATGGCAAGGGTAGTGTAAACCGCACCTTTGATGTGACCGGGAACACCGGTATCTACTTGACTATAGGCCGCTGGTATACACCTAACGGGCGGATGATAGAAGGTCAGGGTATTACCCCGGATATAGAACTGGAGTTGGCAGGTGACGAAGCTGTTAACTGGGCGCTAAATTTTATGCATGGGGAAGCCTAAATAGCCTGAAGGCAGGCTGTTTAGGACGGACAAACCTGACATAATGTTGGGCTGTGTTGACCATTCAAAGCTAATAGCATATAATTTTTACAAAATTTTGATGTGAAGCTGGGCTATGGAAGAAATTAAAAATATCACTGACATTACCCAAAGCGCCCTTGCCGAACTGGAAGCCATAACAGATCTCAAGGATCTTGAAGCGTGGCGTGTCCGGTATTTAGGCAAGAAAAGCCTGCTGACCGGAGCACTCCGGAATCTGGCCAGTTTGCCCATAGAAGAACGTAAAGCAGCCGGAGCGGCAGCTAATGAAGCCAAAGCCGCACTTGAGGCCGCTTTTTTGCAAAAAGAGCAGATATCTAAAGAAAAACAGTTTGCCAGCCGTAATGAAGGGCTGGATATTACTCTGCCCGGCAGACCCTGGCCTATCGGACGTATCCACCCCCTGACGCAGGTAACCAATGAGGTTACTACTATTTTCTCAAGTCTGGGTTTTTCAGTCGTGGAAGGGCCGGAAATAGAAGATGATTACCATAATTTTGAGGCTTTGAATATTCCTGAAGATCATCCCGCCCGGGAAAATATGCAGACCTTTTGGATAGACAGGCCTAATGACAACGGCAGGCTGGATACCCTGCTTCGCACCCATACCTCTCCCATGCAGGTACGTTATATGGAGAAAAACAAACCTCCTATACGGATAGTAGTACCGGGAAAGGTTTATCGTTACGAAGCAACCGATGCCACCCACATTCCCATGTTTACCCAGGTGGAGGGTCTGGTGGTGGACAGGGGTATTTCCATGGCCCATCTTAAAGGCACTTTGATGGAGTTTTGCCGCCGTTTCTTCGGGGCTAACCGCAAGGTTCGTTTCCGCTGTGACTATTTCCCCTTTGTAGAGCCGGGTGTAGAAGTAGCGGTAAGCTGTACCTGCGGCGGTAAAAAAGAATGCAGTGTTTGCCACGGTTCCGGCTGGCTGGAGATTTTGGGTGCGGGCATGGTGCACCCTAAGGTGCTGGAGAGGGTAGGCATAGATTCAGAACAATATACCGGCTTTGCCTTCGGCATGGGGCTGGAAAGATTGCCTATGCTGAGGTACGGTATTGATGATATCCGTCTCTTCTACTCTAACGATACTAGATTCTTGAGGCAGTTTTAATATGAAAATACCTTTGAAGTGGCTTAAAGAATACCTTCCAACTGATATACAGCCTGCCGAACTGGCCGAACGGATGACTATGGCCGGTACTGAGGTGGCAGTATTAAATTCCCATAAAGACAAATGGCCAAACGTATATGTAGGCCAGATTATGGAAGTAAACCGCCACCCCAACGCTGACCGCCTGGTGCTGGTAAAGGTGGATTGGGGGCAGGGGCAGGAAACAGTGGTTACCGGCGCACCTAACTGCAAAGTCGGTGACAAGGTGGTTTTTGCCCGTACGGGTGCAGTCTTGATAGACGGTCACAACGGTAAGGAAATTGTGCTGAAGCCGGCTGTTTTGCGGGGAGTGGAATCCTGCGGAATGGTTTGTTCCGAACGGGAACTGGGGTTGTCAGATGAACATGAGGGTATTTTGGTATTGCCGGCGGATGCGCCTGTTGGCATGCTGGCCAGCGAATATCTGGGTGAGATAATATTTGATCTGGAGCTTACCCCTAACCGGGGTGATTTGATGTGTGTAACCGGCGTAGCCAGAGAACTGGGCGCACTGATAGACCGTTTGCCTGCTATCAGCGACCCGGATTTTAAAGCAACCGGCCCGGATATAAAAGAAAAAATAGAAATTGAAATAAATAACAGCAAACTCTGTACCCGTTATACCGCCAGCCTGATAGAAGGAATCAAACTTGGGGAATCGCCAGATTGGCTTAAAGAACGGCTGATTGCCTGCGGTATGCGCCCTATAAATAACGTAGTAGATGCTACCAACTACGTCATGCTGGAATTTGGCCAGCCACTGCATGCCTTTGACTACGACCAGATAAAATCACGGCATATTATTGTCCGCCCCGCGGCAGAGGGTGAAGTTTTAACTACTCTGGACGGGGTTGAACGGAAACTTAGCCCGGATATGCTGCTTATTACCGAACCTGACAGGATAATTGCCTTGGCGGGGGTGATGGGTGGTGAAAATACCGAGGTAACTGAAAAAACCTCCCGCATACTTTTGGAATCGGCCACCTTTGATAAGCAAAGCATCCGTAAGACCGCCAGAGGTTTAAAACTCCAGAGTGAGGCTTCTGCCCGTTTTGAAAAGGGGCTTAGCTACGAACTCGCTCCTATTGCTCTGAAACGCGCCACCCAGCTGATACTTGAAATAGCCGGTGGACAGGCAGCTTCAGGGTTGATAGATGTTTTGCCTAATAAAAAGGAAAGAAACGGTATTGTGCTCTCACTGGCAAAGGTTAATCAGATATTAGGCTATGAGAAAGAACCGCCTGATGCCTGTAAAATAGCCAAAAGGCTGGGTTTTATCTGGCTTCCCGAATATGTACCTGGCATGGAAGAATTCGGTTACGGTGCGACTGAGGATATGGTGCGTATTTATCCGGGATATTGGCGGATGGATATTGAAACCGACATTGATATGATTGAAGAAGTGGCCAGAATAGCGGGCTACCATACCATACCCTGCCTGCCTCTGGATAAAGCTATACCCAAAATAGAAACGCCCCCGTTGCCCGGCATGAAGCGTTTCCTAAGGCAAATACTCTCAGGTTATGGTTTTCAGGAACTTATTTCATATTCATTTACCAGCCGTGAAATGCTTTCCCGTGTTTCATCAGGTGCTGAGCCCGAATTTCTGGCTATCAGCAACCCCATGAGCAGTGAGCAAGAGGTTATGCGCACCAGTTTGCGTCCCAGCTTGTATGCTTCTCTGGCGGCAAACCGCCGCTTTGAAAAAGACGGTCTCAGGCTTTATGAGCTTGGGCGTGTTTACCTGCCGAAAGAGAATAAAAAACAGGAAGAACCTGAGATGCTGTGTGCTGTTATAGCGGGTGGTTCGTCTCAATCCCGGTGGCAGAGAAATACCGCCGGTTTTGACTTTTTTGATGTTAAGGGCATTGTGGAATCTATGGTAAGCCGTTTGGGGCTTTCAGCTGATTTTGTGGTATCTGACGAACATGGCTTGTCCCATGGGTATCAGGCCGGTATTCTGGTAGGGGATATGCCGGTGGGTATTTTGGGGCAGGTAAGCCCTCAAACTGCAGATAAATTTGACATAACAGAGCCGGTATATATGTTTGAAATCAATCTGTCAAAACTTATTACCAGAGCTATGGTTCGCCGCAAATTTAATCCTATTAACCGTTTCCCGGCAGTTGAACGGGATTTGGCTTTGGTGATTGACAGGCATATCACTAATCGGCAGGTTATAGACATACTCTCA
The DNA here is from genome assembly GCF_041654235.1 of Dehalococcoides sp. Taxonomy (NCBI): domain Bacteria; kingdom Bacillati; phylum Chloroflexota; class Dehalococcoidia; order Dehalococcoidales; family Dehalococcoidaceae; genus Dehalococcoides; species Dehalococcoides sp. Next base: position 14,994 of record NZ_JBAZDW010000030.1, read on the forward strand.
GAATACGATTTGGTAAAAAATGCGGAACTGTTTGATATGTATCAGGGCAAACAGATAGCCGAGAATAAAAAATCACTGGCCTACCATCTTCTTTTCCAATCTGATACCCATACCCTGAAAGATGAGGAAGTGGACGGAGTGATGAGCCAGATACTTGGACGGCTGAATACTGAAACGGGAGCAGTTTTGCGTTCCTAACGGGTTTATCCGGTAATTTAAAGGGGCTTTTTAAAAAGCCCCTTTTGGTTTTTTCAGCCTGAATAAGGTATTATAAACACGGAGGAAAAATGTTAAGCGATAGTTCAAAGAAAATTAAAAAAGAAGTTGAAGCCATAAACTCTGAGTTCAAGACAATAGTTGGTTGTGGTGAAGCAAAATGCCCTAAACTGAAAAGATTGAGACTGGCAAGTACGCCGGATATTACTCTGACGGTTATGATAGAAATACCCAAGGGTAGCCGGAATAAATATGAATATGATAAAGAACGCAAGGTAATCAAGTTTGACCGTATGCTTTTCTCGGCTGTCCATTATCCCAGTGATTACGGTTTCATTGTGGATACTTTGGCCGAAGACGGTGACCCCCTTGATGCCTTGGTTTTAGTTTGGGAGCCTACCTTTCCCGGTTGTATGATAGAAACTAAACCGGTGGGGCTTTTCAAAATGTACGATGAAAAAGGCCCGGATGCCAAGTTATTGTGCGTACCCATTGGTGACCCGCACTTTAACTTCATTCGTGACCTTTCGGATGTGCCTCCCCACCTGCTGAAGGAAATATTCCATTTCTTTAACATATATAAAGAGCTGGAATCCAAAAAGACAGGTGTTGAAGGTTGGGAAGACCGCGAATCAGCCATTAAGACTTACTGGGAGTCTCACCAGAGGTATCTGGATACACTTAAAGACACAAAAAAAGTGAAATAATAAAAAGGGGCTTTTAAAGCCCCTTAAATTTTATCTGTTATATAGATTTATACCGGTCAGAGGGGTTATAAATCACTCTCTGATTTGATGGTGGCTATTACCCTTTCCACTATACTATCCAGCGGAACAAGCTCGGATTCCTTGTTTCGGCGGAGTTTAAATTCCACCCCGCCCTTATCCAGATTGCGGGGGCTGATAGTCAGCCTGAGGGGTATGCCCAGCAGGTCTGCATCGTTAAATTTAACCCCGGCTGTAAGCTCACGGTCATCAAACAGCACTTCAATGCTTTTGGCTTCCAGTTCTTTATATATTTTTTCAGCGCTTTCGCGGACAACGGGGTTATCCAGAAAAAGCCCGCAGATATACACCTGATACGGGGCAATTGGCATAGGCCAGATAATACCTTTTTCGTCATGGTTTTGCTCTATGGCGGCGGCCAGCAGCCGTCCTACCCCCATACCGTAGCAACCCATAATAATGGGGTGGCTGACACCCTCTGCGTCAGTGAAGTTTGCCCCGAAACGTTCGGAAAGGAATGTCCCCAGTTTGAAAATATGCCCCACTTCCACCCCCCGTTTGGAGGCGAAAGTACCGTCACAGAAGGGGCAGGCCGAGCCTTCGGCAGCCAGAGCAATATCCGCCATTTTATCCGCCCTGAAATCCCGCCCGCAGTTGACGTTTTTCAGGTGAAAGCCGTCTTTATTGGCACCGGCTACGAAGTTAGAGCCGTTTTCAACAGAGTCATCTGCAACTATCAGGATATTTTTTAAGCCTACCGGTGATGCCGAACCTGCCACTACTCCGGCGGCCTTGACTTCACCGTCTTCCGCCAGACGCAGGTCATTGCACTTAAGCAGGTTTTTAAGCTTTATCTCGTTTATATCCAAATCTCCCCGAATAACAGCCATTACAAACTTGCCGTCTGCCATATAGAAGACCGCTTTGAGGGTGTTTTCAGGTTTGACCGCAAGAAAACGGGCTACGTCTGAAATAGCTTTCTGTCCGGGAGTGGCTACTTCTTCCAAATCTTTCAGGGTTTCTTTGGGCAGGGTTTTCTTTTTGAATACAGCTTTTTCGGCATTGGCGGCGTAGCTGCATTTCGGGCAGTAGATGATACTGTCTTCACCGCTTTCAGCTACAATCATAAACTCATGTGAGGCCTTGCCGCCTATAGCTCCGCTGTCCGCGTCTATCACCATAGATTCCAGACCGCAACGGCGGTAAACACTTTCGTAGGCCTGTTTCATGGTCTGATAGCTGTCATCCAACCCTTCGGGGCTGGCGTCAAAGCTGTACATATCTTTCATAATAAATTCACGTACCCGTATCAATCCGCCGCGGGGGCGGGGTTCGTCACGGAACTTGGCCTGTATCTGGTAAAGCCGCTGAGGCAGGTCACGGTAACTCTGGATATAGCGGCTGGCGAGGTCAGTTATTACCTCTTCATGGGTAGGTCCAAGCACCAGATTACGGTCTTTGCGGTCTTTCAAATGGAAAAGGGTCTGCCCGAAGGGGGCTTCACGTCCGCTCTGCTGCCATATTTCCACCGGCTGAAGTACCGGCATGGCCAGTTCCTGACAGCCTGCTTTATTCATTTCCTGCCGTATAATGTTTTCAATTTTCTGGATAGAACGCCAGGCCAGAGGCATAAATGAATATACTCCGGCGGTCAGCTGGGCTATCATGCCCGAACGCAGAAGCAACTGGTGGCTTATCGTTTCGGCATCTGACGGGATTTCACGCTGGGTTTTGCCAAATAACCTGGAATAACGCATTTTGTAAGCTCCTTGTAAATAACGGCTTGCCGAGAAGGATTATACCCTAAAATCATCTGCCAAAGAAGCCTGAAGACGGATAGCGGACACAAGCTACAGGGAGGCTATCTCCCGTAACAGGGCATCTACCAGCTCATCTTCGGGGACTACGGCAATTTTTTCGCCCTTGCGGAAGAGCAGTCCCTGTCCTTTGCCGCAGGCTATGCCCAAATCAGCCTCTTTGGCTTCGCCGGGGCCGTTTACGGCACAGCCCATTACCGCTACCCTGATAGGCTTGTCTATTTTGTTTAAAGCCTCCTGTACCCGTGAGGCAATACCCACAATATCCACCTCGGTTCGGGAGCAGGTGGGGCAACTGACCAGTATCGGGCCGCGCTGCCTGAGGTTAAGGCTCTTTAGTATTTCATAAGCGGCAAATACTTCTTCCTGAGGTGGGGCAGTCAGGGAAACACGGATAGTATCCCCAATGCCCATGTAAAGCAGGTTGCCTATTCCCACCGCACTCCGCACCAGACCCGTTTTAGGCGTACCCGTTTCGGTAATGCCCACATGCAAAGGGTAGGGTATGAGAGAGGCTATCTGTGTGTAGGCCTCAATAGTGGTGGGTACATCAAATGCCTTCAGTGAAACCTTAATCAG
>NZ_JBAZDW010000031.1:0-17962 GCF_041654235.1 Dehalococcoides sp.
TCTGTGGAAGTAAGGATAATTTCTTTACTGCCTAGCTCTAATATTCTAGTTAAAGTATTTAATTGTATACTACCCGTGCTGATAATTTCTCCATCGTCACTTTTTTGGTGTCGTTTGATCATACCATGGAGCCTCGCCAACAATTCCAGCTGTTTGAATGGTTTAACCATATAATCATCTGCACCTAGTTCTAATCCTTGTACAATATCTGATTCTATTGTTCTCACTGTGAGAATTAGGACGGGGAGATCAGAGTACCTACGGATGGCTTTTAGCACTAATAAACCATCAATATCAGGCAATCCTAAATCCAGGACCACTGCATCTGGATTTTCGTTCGATACGATTTCAATACCTTCCTCTCCAAATCGTGTTGAAATTACTTTTATGTTTGGCCATCGTATGTATAAAGCCATGGCAATCATTTCCACAATTCTGAGGTCATCCTCAATAATTACAATCTTCATCAGCACATCCCCTCAGTAAGTGGTATTTTGATAATAAAAGTACTTCCGATATTGAGGGCACTCCTTACTTCTATCTGACCACCGTGCAACTCCACAATTACTTTTGATAAATATAATCCTAATCCAAGTCCTTCCCCGGATTCTCCAGAAGTATTGTACCGATGATAGAGTTTGAAAATATCCTTGATATAAGTGGCAGAAATACCGCAACCAGTATCTTGTACTTCAAAAATGAGTTCTTGATCATTATGAAATAATCTTAAAGTAATTGTGCCACTTCGCTTAGTATATTTTATCGCATTGCTGATCAAGTTTATGACAACCCTCGAAAGTTGTTCTTCATCCACCCAAGCGACAGGTACTGAGTCTGGGCACTCCAATACAAAATTAATGCTATGCCTTTTTACTTCCGGTTCTAGATAGTTAAATATTTCCTTGACGAATTGTGTTGGATTTGTCCAGGTAGGCTTGATAACGAAAATTCCAATTTCACTCCTTGCTAAATCCAGTAGATCATTTATCCGTTTTTCTAACCCTTTTACTCCTGAAGTTATGTTTCTAGATAAACTGATCAATGGTTCAGTTTTTGCACAATTTTCGAATAACTCGGATGCGGTTATCATCGGTGTCAGATTAGTTTTAAGATCGTGAATCAAAGCTCGCGTGGATACAATCCGCTTATTTATATGCTCTTCCAATTCTAACTTAGTTTTATTCAATTCAGTGGTTCGCAATGCAACTCTTTCTTCTAATTGAGTATAACTAAGTCGTAATTCTGATTTTGTCTTTCTCAATTCGGTGATGTCTAGCCAAGAAGCCACACAGAAAAATTCTTCAATCCCAGTTATTTTGTTAATTGTCATATAAATATTCTTTAAATTGCCATTCGCGTCAACTATATCGAATAAATGTTTATCGGGACACAATTCCGGGTGTTCTTTGCGTAAATAGTGAAATCCTAGCAAACGATCTATATCATTTTTTGACACGAATTCAGTCCAACTTTTTATCCCCTCTACGGCCTGTTTGTTAAAGCCTGTTAGAAGCTCAAAAGCTCGGTTTACTCTAAGTATATTGGTATTGCCATACGATATCAAACAGTATCCAATTTATGCCGTCTTTAACTAACCAGAAATACGAATTGAAAGGTTCTGCCTATTGACCCCTCAGCTCCACCATCTGGCGTCCTATGTCAATCGCAAAACCCTGATTTACCCAATCGAGATTATATCCAATCAAGCCGGATAACAATACTATTCACTAAGATAAAGACCTCAAAGTAGAACCGTACCTAGCATCTTAAGTCTAAGAATCTCCCAAACTTACAGGCTATATAAGGATAAAAAGCCTGCTCATTCTTTCCGATAGACTATCTATCTTATATGTTGCACACCTATGCATCAGATTTCGGGAAACATTCGCAGCTGGTTGAATTATTCCTGATAAATGTTGGCTTTTCATCAGAATAATCTTTCAAAAACCACTGGCTGACAACCAGTTTATGGTCGATATCATCTTTGATGATGCCGGATTTTTTGAGGGACTTCATCACATTGGTTACCATTACTCTGGAAGCTCCAACCAAAGAACCCAAATCATCATGAGTCAAACGGAAATTTAACCGCCGGCCATCACATACATCTTCGCCATGTTCCTTGGCTAATCTCGCTAAAGTGCGCGCAAGCCTGACCTGAGTATCGTAAATGGCCATATCTGCCAAAGTTTCAGTAATATGGTTAATTTTATCGCTCAAGGCCTTTATCACCTTAACCGCTATTTGTGAATTTTGGGAAAGCAGATTTTCAAAGTCATTTTTATAACAAGCACACAGCTTGGTGTCCTCTACTGCTACGGCTGCAATAGTCCGGATAGCATCATTAAACAATATCTCTTCACCAAAGAGCTGGTTAGGGGTCAAATATCCCAAGACAATCTCTCTCCCGTTTTCTGATGTCTTAAAAAGTTTGATCCTCCCCTTGGTAACAACAAATACGGCACTCGCAGGTTCACCTTCACTAAAAAGATGCTCATTTTTCAGATACTCCGGCCTCCGAAAAAGATGACTGATTTCGGTCTTTTCAGACTTGCTCAAAGATTCAAACAACCACAGATCCATCATGCAATTCAAGTATTCCAAAGGAGGCCTCCACGTCTTTGCGTAACATCTAAATTATACCCGAAAAACTAGCCACAATAATGTAATAAATTTTACAGACCAGAGTTCATATTTATGCAAATATTTACTATTAACATTGAAGGAGGATATATTCATGACTACTTGGGCTCTTATCTTCATTATGGCTGCAGGAATCTGTGGTTTCACCCTGAAAACCCCTAACAACCCGCTTAAAGGGTTTATCACAATCAAACTCTTCTGGGTACATCTGCTGCTTGGCATAACAGCTATAGTCCTAGCCATAATTGCTCTTTTAGAGTAGCACAAGCTGATAGGTATTATTCACTAACTCAGAAAATATAAAAACATTGGTAACCTTAGATCTCGCGTTTGATACTCTTAATAACTAATATTCAACCTGAGGTCCCTAAAATAGACACTTGAGATTGATATTATTTATACAAAGGAGTTTACATGGCTTAGGAATTGCTTAAGCCTAATCTAAGTAACACTCATATTTTTAATAATAAAAGGATGGTAAATCAATATGGCTAAGATGTCTAAAGAAGTAATCAGCCTATTTCAGGATGCCGGTGTACCCAAAATGGTTGCTACCGTAGATAAAAACGGAGTACTAAATGTTACTCCTAAAACCAGCATGACAGCTGTTGATGAAGAAACCCTGGCGTTTGCTGATTTATATGGACGCACAACCCGTACCTTTAAAAATCTTGAGGAAACTAAGAAAGTAGCTATTGTAGCCGTCAAAATCCCGATCGCACCTCCCTTTACCACCTACCAAGTGAAGGGCACTTTCCAGAAATACCACACCTCCGGCCCCCTCTTTGAGCAATTTGCCAAAGCATTGAAAGCGGCTATGGGTGTTGATATTACCGGCGTAGGTACAGTTAAGGTAGATGCCGTCTATTCTCAGGCTCCGCAGGACAAGGGGAAACTGATTTCCTAGGATAATCGGTAGTTGTGAAATCAGTTACAACTACACCTTGATAGTATCAGCGAATAAAAGCGATAAATATGAAGACGAATAAAGGATATCACGTGAACAATAAATTATATGGGATATTGGGTGCTATACTTGCTGTTCTGAGTATTGGTTGTGCATGTCAAATGATCACCCTCATAGATAAAGGGGAATCGTATACAGCAAACCTCTGGTTCCACCCGATATCAGGCTTTATCGCTGTAGTATTACTGATTGTGTATTTCCGGAAAAGTAAGTAAGCCAAATCGTTCTTCATAATTACTACGCAAATACAATTACCATAAGATAACTGGAAAGCAGCCAATCTTTAAAAGATTGGCTGCTTTGTTAACATACCTAAGTACTAAGCTGATATGTTCAGAATGATTACTTAAGCATCACTAACTAATGCGAAGTATACCTGTTAAAAATCACCATAACCGAAAGCCAGTCAAACTTCCTTTGAGCTACTTCGGACAGAGAGCATGCAGTGATCTTCTCGTTTGGGTAGGTCAGGTTTTCACAAATAAGCACCGGAGAATCCGCCGCTATGCCTTTGCCAAGCAGATAGAGGGCAGTATCATCCGGCATCTGGCGGACGCCGGTCAGGACTATCAGATGCAATCCCCAGCTTAAGGCAGAAAGCATCCGCTTGCGTTTCTTGCGCAGGTCTTTACCTCCGTCATGGGGCAGAGGGTGATAGGTAATAACGGCGGCATCATACAGGGATAAACAGGCCTTGGCGGCTGCCATCTGAACCGAGCTTATACCCGGAACAACCTCTATCTCAAATCCGCCAAAGGTATTTGCTATGCCATTAATCCCGGCTGGTGCGACCAGCGGGTCACCGGTTTTGAGTACAACAACAGTGCCCCCGTTTTTCTGAGCCTCAAGTGCCGCCTGTTTGGGTATTTCAAGATAGTTGCAGGCTTCCTGCAGGAATATCTTTTGGTTTTTTATCAAACTCCGAACCGGCTTTAAATCCTGTTCCCAGCCAACCAGTATATCTGCCTTTGCCACCAGATTTTGAACTTGGGGAGATACCCATTCGGCTGAGCCCGGCCCGACCCCGGCTATGTAGACCTTGCCACGGCAAGCGGACGGTTTTTGAGGGAATAACTCCGGGTGAATAAGGCAAGCCAAACACTCAAGCCCATCCACCATTCGGGGGCCTGCCCGGCTGACAAGGTCGCTATGTATACCGAAGACCTGCCCTGTTTGGCGGGCAGTTACCTGAGCCAAAGTGGGTTCATTAAGGGCAACACTAAGCGGTTCTTGAGGGTTATCCCCGTAACCGGTTTCGGCAATAATAATCTCCGGGTTTTTAAGCTTAATAGCCTCTTTAGTGGGGTAAGGGTAATAACTGCCAAAATCCCGCCCGATATTATACCCCCCGGCCAGATGGACCAGAGTATCACCGATAGTCTCGGAGCCAAAAGTTTTCCACGTTTCACACTCATGAAGTATGTAAACTTTGGGGCGGCTTTCAGTAGGCAACAAGTCTATTTTGGCAGTAACAAAGCCAGCACGTCTTTGCAGTGATCTAACCAGATCTTCGGCGGCTTCTTGTCTACCCGTGCATTTCCCGATTATCCGGATAGTTGCAAGCAGACCTTCTATGGTACTTGGTTCAAGCACCAGCACCGGGTAACCAAGCGCCTCCAGTTGAGGAATGACCGCTTTGAGGTGTATCTGCCCTGTAAGTATCAGGTCAGGCTGTATTTTGCCAATCTGGCCGATGTCAACCGTGCTGTAACCGCCTACCCATGGCTTATTTCGGGCTTCCGGCGGGTAGTCACAGTACTCGGTCACCCCGCACAGAAGGTTGTCAGCACCCATAGCGTAAACAATTTCAGTCAGGCTGGGTGCCAGAGAAATAATTCTCTTAGGCATGGTTTTAAGGTTTATCCTGCGTCCGGCTTGGTCTGTTATCTGGCAGCCGGTTTGATTGGAATCTAGCTTCATTGTTCACTCACAAAGTGGTAATTGGGGTCTTTAGCCAGTTGAAGGTTAAAGGCTTTTTTGCAGGCACTGGTAACAGCTTTGGCCAGAAGCTCACCCAAGCGGGTATGTCCACCGGCGTATCGGCAGACAAAATCATTACCGGAAATCACTACTATCTGGTCAGTCCCGGTACCGGTTGCCTGTAACTTGGGGTTAAAGGAACTATGGATATCAAGGTCTTGAAGAGCTACTATCTTAGCTTCGGTTATGGTTATAAAGCTTGAGGCCATAGTAGCGGAATCAAGTTTGGCATTGCTGGCGGCAATTATATTGATAGTGCCGCAGGGCTGATATTCACCCTCAATTTCAATCCCGCAAGCCTTATCCACCCCTATCCGCATGGCATTATGCTTAAAGCCAGCCGTAACCCAAGCACACACCCACAGCTTATCATAAGACTCAAAGGCATAGCTAAGTTCAGCCATATCCACCCCGGTGGATATCATGGATATTTCTTTAGTATTAACACTGTAAAATGAGGCAATTTCTTTCTTCAGGTCGTTTAAGTAATCCCCGTAATCTTTGTGGCTGTAATGGAGATAGTCGCACAGGTCTTTGGGCAGGTAACAGTTACAAATTAGCCGGATGTTTTTATACCCATCAGTTCCGGAGAGGCATGGGCGAGATTCGTCTAAATGTATAACAAGTGCATTGGCTCTGGTATCCCAGACTTGGGTATCCAGAACTTCTGCCTTAATCCCGGGCAGTTTACACACGTCTCTTGCTTTTATTATGGCCATTTTTGTATCTCTCAAATGCTTTAAATTAAATATACTTACCAAACTCTGGTTTGCTTGCGTATTTTGGCGGCAACCGAGCAAATAGCAGCCACTGTTTTATTGACATCCTCAGCAGTGGTCATCTTCCCCAGAGACAGGCGGATTGAACAGTTAGCCAGTTCCCTTTCCCGTCCGATAGCCAGCAGCACATAAGGTGCTTCGTGGCTTTCTGAACTGCAGGCCGAACCGGTGGAAACGCAGATACCTTGTTTGGACAACTCTTTGGTAAAATATTCGCCCTCTATACCTTCAAAGCTGATATTCACATTATTCGGCAATCTCTTTCCCGGGTGTCCGTTAAGACAGGTGCCCGGAATATCGGCCAGAATCCTGTTTATCAGGTCATCACGGAGTTTGCAAAGGCGCTTGGCTTCAGACTCCATTTCAGCCATAGCTATTTCAGATGCTACTCCCAATCCCGCAATCCCCGGAACATTCTCAGTACCCGAGCGCAGTCCCGCTTCCTGCCCGCCGCCCAGAATAAGGGGTGACAAAGGTATTTCACTTCGGGCAAAAAGTATGCCCACCCCCTTCGGGCCGTTAAACTTGTGGCCAGACAAGGATAAAAGGTCTATATTATCCCGCTTTACATCTACGCTTAGGTGGCCTGCCATCTGGACGGCATCGGTATGGAAAAATACACCCCGTTTGCGGCAGATAGCCCCTATCTCAGCTATGGGCTGAAGGGTGCCGATTACATTATTGGCTGCCATAATACTTACCAGAGCGGTTTGGGGCGTAATGGCAGCCTGCAAGTCCTGTGCTGAAACCTGCCCCGAGCGGTCAACCGGCAGATAGGTAATCTCAAAGCCTTTTTTTACAAGGGCATGGCAGGCTTCCAATACCGCATGATGCTCAATCTCCGAGGTAATAATATGATTGCCCCGGCAGGCAGAGGCGACCCCGGTGATAGCCAGATTGTCGGACTCGGTACCTCCGCTGGTAAAGATGATTTCCTCCGGCTGGCAGTTAATAAGTCTCGCTACCTGCTCACGGGCGGTTTCCAAGGCTTCATCAGCCAGACGCCCCATGGGGTGAATAGCCGAAGGATTGCCGTAATATTGACTAAAATAAGGCAGCATGGCCTCAACTACCCGCGGGTCAACCGGGGTACTGGCGGCATTATCCAGATAAATTATATTTTCCATATTATTCCTTTGCCCTATATACGGCAGGCTTGGCTACCGGGACGGGCACTCTTGCCCCGGCTATAGGCCACAATGGAGGCATCCAGTTCCTCCCCCAGTTTATCCAGTTCCTTTAGTTGCTCTTCTGTCAGACGAGCATATTCATCATTTCGGGCGCTGAAAGCTATAAGTGGCAAGCCCAACTTTTGTTCCATTTGGCGTACCTTTTCCAAGGCAGCGTCATCCAGCGGCTTAACGGGTATTTTAACGTAACAATGAGTCATTTCTCTGGCCATACAGCCACCTCCGATTAATTTAGGCTCACCCAAGATAGCAGAAACAATATGCCGATACTGCCAATAATATCAATAGCGGACATTACTCTAAAAAGCCTGACGGCCTGGCCTATATGACCTGCTGTAAGGGGTTTATCAGCGTCTCCCAGAGCATAGTGGCCGGCCCGCTCAAGTCTGACTCCCAAAGCACCGGCGGTAGCTGCCATCGGCCAGCCGGCATTGGGGCTTTCAGTTTTGGACTGGTCTCTGAGTGCCATCTTCCAGGCATTTTTACCATCCAGACCGGAAACAAAGGCAGAGAGCACAAACATCAGTCCGGTCAACCTTGCCGGTATGTAATTAAGTATGTCATCCAGGCAGGCGGCAAATTTACCCAAATACTCGTACTCTCCCCTGTGCCCCAGCATACCGTCCAGGGTATTGGAAACCCGGTAGGCTACCGCCCCCGGTACACCCAAAATCAGGAAGTAGAAAAGGGGGGCAACCAGAAAATCCGAGGCGTTTTCCGAGAGTGAACGAATGGTAGAGGATATCATGGGCGGGGCAAACTCATCCCCTTTTTCGCGTTCAACTGTTGTCAAAAGATAGCGGATTTCCTTGTCAGCACTTTCTATCCGGTAGTCTCCGCCCTTCAGATACTTTTCCACCAACAGAGACATACGGGCATTAAATTTAAAACAAAAGGTAGGCTTAAGCAGTAAGAAGGCCGCTATTATGTATATTACAAAACTGATACCGCCCAGATAAGCAAGCAGCCAGTAGCTAAGCCAGCCGAAGAGAGCTATCAGGAAGAGCGAGACCAGCATGCCGAAGATATACTGCAAGGCGTGACTGCGCATCTTAAGCCCGGTTTTCTCTACCACCGAAATCATCCGCCCTATCCAGACGGTCAGATGAATAGCCGCCGGAGGCTCGGCCAGAGCCAAGTCCCAGAGGACGGCCAGAACTAAAATCAAAATATATTCGTTCATCTGCTTTTACTCATCTTCAAAAGTCTATACCCTGCCGGGCCAGAATACCTCGGTCATACGGGTGTTTGACCTTGCAGCATTCATCTATCAGATTTACTTCCTCTGCTACCGCTTTGTCCACCACTTTTCCGGTAAGGATAAGCGAGGTGCCAACAGGCTTGGCAGATAAAAGTTTTAAGATATCTCTAGCTTGTATAAAACCGTAATACTGGGCATTGTTAATTTCATCCAGCACCACCAAATCCCATTTGCCCGAACGTATTTGCCCTTCGGCAAATTCCAAAGCCTGGCGGCAAAGTTTAGAATCCTCGGCTTGGGTATCCGCACTGCTCAGGAAACCGCTTCGGCCAAAGACTGTGTATTCCACCTGCAGTTTTTCAAGAATATTATATTCCGCCTCCCAGCGTTTACCCTTCATAAAGAAAACCGCACAGACTCTAAGACCCTGCGAAACTGCCTGCCAGACCTCACCCATAGCCGCCGAAGTCTTGCCCCGGCCGTCACCATAAAAAACCTGTACCAAACCGGTTTGTGTTTGAACTGATATATCAAACATGGCAATCCTCAAAATACTGTTTGGCTATATCCCGGCAGTCTGTTCCGGTGCAGAGTACCTGCACGTCCCGGCTGCTGTCCCGGTAAGCCGTAACCCCTTTAAGTCCCAATTCATGGGATTTCAGGAATAACTCTGCTATATCCTCAACCGTGGCAGATTTAGGAAAATTGACCGTCTGGGAAATAGCGTTGTCCGTATGTTTCTGGAAAGCTGCCTGTACCCTTATACACCACTCCGGCTGAATATCCCGGGCGGTAACCAGCAACCTGCGATAATCCCGGGGTATCTCCGGGCAATTTTGAGGGCTTTCACCCGTCAGCAGTTTTTCTATAAGCACCGGGTTGAAAAAACCCCTTTCCCGGGCTGTTTCTTCAAAAGTATGGTTGATATCCAGCAGACGCTGCCCGTCCAGTATATTGCGCACCATAACCAGTGAATATATAGGGTGGATACCTACCGAGGTATCGGCAATGATACTGGTGGTACCGGTATTGGTAAATGTAAGGCAGGTGGCATTTCGTCTGGGTTTAGCCCCGCTTTTAGCATATATACTGCCCGCAAAGGCCGGGAAAGACCCCCGTTCCAGTGCCAGTTCTTCACTGGCTTTATTAACTGTTTCATTTACAAAGGTCATAAGCCTATCTGCCAGAGATACCGCCTGCTCTGAATCATAGCGGATACCCAGCTTTATCAGCATTTCAGCAAAGCCCATGAACCCAAGGCCGATTTTGCGGGTGGCTTTAGCCGCTCTTTCAACTTCCGGTATCGGATAACGGTTTACTTCCAGCACGTCATCCAGAAAACGGATAGCTTTGGCAATAAGCTTGCCAAGCCGCAGGTAATCTACCCCGAAGCAGTTACCCTCTTTCAATGCCATAAGGGACAGGTTTATAGTCCCCAAGGTAGCTGATTCATACGGGAGTAATGGCTGACCGCCGCAGGGGTCGGTAGTTACAAATTCTCCAAGCTGCGGGGTGGGATTATCTTTATTTATCCGGTCAATAAACATTATACCCGGGTCGCCTGTTTCCCAGGCGCTTTGGGCGATGCGGTAAAAAACGTCTGAGGCAGATAAACTGCCGGTAACTTCCCCTGTACGCGGGTTAATCAGTTCATAATCCTCCCCGCGTCTAACCTTTTGGATGAAGCTGTCAGTCAGGGCTATATTAATGCCAAAATTGGCCGAGTGATTACCCTCATCTTTAGCCCGGATAAATTTCAGGATGTCCGGATGATTTACCGGCAAACTGGCCGAATTGCAGCCACAGCGAACCCCTGCCTGTTTGATATAGTTGGCCGCCTCCGAAAAAACCCCCACCAGTCTGACCGGTCCGCCGGCTACGTTATGTCCGCTTTTAATCGGGGTATCTTCCGGTCTTATAGTATCAAAGGCAAAGCCGGTGCCGCCCCCGTACTGATGGATAATCATAGCTTCACCGATGGCTTTAGCGATACCCTCAACAGAGTCTTCCACCGGTAAAACAAAGCAGGATGACAAAAGCCCCAGTTCGCGCCCGGCATTAAGGAGGGTAGGCGAATTAGGCAGGAATTCAAGACCGGTCATCATACGGTAAAATTCGTCCGCCCAGCAGGCGGCTTTACCCTGCTGGTTATAAGCATTTTCAGCCGCCGCCACTGCATCCGCTACCCTGCGGAACATATCCTCCGGGGATTCGGTAATACTCCCGTCTCCGTCCCGTTTCAGGTAGCGTTTTTCAAGTACTATTTTGGCGTTCCCGCTTAGTTTCATATTTATTCCTATAAGATTACTTCCGGCTTCCAGCTGTTATCCCGGCTGTCTGAAGCCATGGTAACCACGTCATCAAGGTATTTGCGGGCAAACGCTGCCGCATCTTCCACCTGTTCCCGCGAAGCAGCTGGCCATGGGGCGCCCGGAACCGCAAAATACGAGGTAACCCGGAAAAGAATCTTGCGGTCTATTTCAGAAATAGTCTTAGCTAACGCCCCAATCTCCTCTTCCTCTACCAGATTGGGAATGAAGGCTATTTCGGCCTGCAGTTTTTTACCGTTCTGATAAACCTTCTTGAAATTGTTCATTATGCCCAGGTTGGACAACCCGGTATATTCCCGATGGACAGATTCGCTGGCAGATTTAAAACCAAAAACTGCTTCGTCTATATTTGAAAGGTCAGTTAGCTTGACGCCATTGGTAAGCAGGGTATGAAAACCTTTGTGCCGGGCATGAAGCCTCGCTGCAAGCAGAGGCAGTTCGGGGTCAAGCGAGGCTTCCTTGCCCATAAAGAATATATCTCGGGGGGCAAGGCCTTCGGTCTTTTCAAGCACCTCTTCAAGGGTTAAAAATCTGGTCGGGTTTTTCGCTCTGGGGGCATCTTTAAGCTGTTCTACCGAACTACCGGGCAGACTAAGGTCGTCAGTCCGGTAGTTTTTATAACAGCCGCGGCAAAAAAGGTTGCAACCCCAGAAATGGAGCCCCAGCACCCGGTAATTCGGTTCATAGGTAATCTGGTAAATATTCATCTTACCTAGTCAGGCTGGCCGGCCGTGTCCCGGATACAGTTGGCCACCGCTTCTTTGGTAGATTTTATAACCACATCTGCCATCATCTTGCCTATTACGGTATGCCCCTGCACATACTTGCACTTCTCTCCGAAGCCTGAAGCCACAATCACCTGGTCAGTCCCGGTGCCGGTGGCCAGCCAATCCGGATTATGGGAACTCCTTATATCCATCTCCTGAAGGGCTACATTTTTGGCCTCGGTAACGGTTATGACCGATGAAACCAAAGCTCCGTGGTCAAAAGAAGCATTGGTAATCACCACGTGGCAGATAGTCCCGAAACCCTTGAATTCACCGTTGCGTTCAATACCCACCGCCGCATCTTTGCCTATCCGAACTGCATTGTGGCGAACGCCGGCGGTGGTAAAACAAGCCACCCAGAGTTCTTCATACTTTTCCACCGCAAAGGCCAGGTTACGCATCTGAACACCGGTGGAGAGGAAGGCGGTGTTTTCAATTTCAATGTCATATTCTTTCAGTACGTCTGCCAGCAGCTGCCCATAATAATAGAAATGGCTCTTGCTCTGGTCATGCATATAAAGACCCAGCTCATCCGGTATATGGCAGATAGTTAAAAAGTCAGACTTCATAATACCGTGACGGCTGCTTATGACATCCCGCATTTCATCAAACCGAAGGGCAAAAACATTATTGGGATACCCGATAGCTGTATAATAAACCGTATCGGCGGTAAAGCCTTCAAACGAACCCAGTGATATTTTTTTAAGTTCACTCTTAGTAGTCAAGTTTTTGATCTCCTTACTCCATATTGCTATCTAATACAGCCGCACCACTTCGTACAGCAGGTCTGCTTTGCTTAGGTCCTTCTTGGTCTGCTGGGTGCAGTAGACATTCTTCAGGTGCTTGCGGGCAACCGCCAGAGCAATCTGCATCTCCTCAGGCGTAGGCGGCCGCCAGGGGTTGTCACCGGATGCAAAATAGGCATCCATCCGGTAGGGAATATTTGTATCCACCGAAGCAATAAACTTGGCAATTTTTTCGGTTTCTTCAAGACCTATATAGTCCGGTATATATACACTTTCGGCTTTCAGGTTAACCCCGGATTCGTAGTATTTCCGAAAGTTGTCCAGCAGGCTGGCATTGGAACGGCAGGTGTACCCGGCATAGAGTTCAGGAGTAATAGCTTTCAGGCTGACAATCACGTCATCAATATGGCTGGCATCTGCCATGGCCACCCCGTTGGTATGCAGAATAACCTTGCAGCCTCTGTCTTTTAGCCACCGGCAGATATCCGGCAACATCGGGTCCAGAGAGGCTTCCTGCCCTTCAAAGGCCACCTCGGTAAGCTCTATATTCTCCAGCAGGGAAACAAGTTTTCCGAAGGAAAGCGTAGCAGAAGGTGTCTGAGGCGGGCAGAAACGGGGGTCGCGGAAGACCACGTCCAGATTTTCCTCCAGTGCCATGCAGTTTATTTCCTTCTTGCACAGGCAACCCTTGCATTCCAGATTGCATCCCCAGTGGAAAAGGTAAGCCTTTTTGATAGCCGGGGCATAGGCAACGTGGTAAACATTGGTCTGCATATCTGCCTTATCTCCGCAAGGCGTTGAATCAGCCTGATATTTAAGATTGGAGATGGTCATATCTTTCCTCACAATTTACTGTTTTAGTACTCCGGCTGTTTTACCGCCATACAGGACATCCAGTGGCTGGTACCCCGGGATACTTCAGAGATACTTTTTCCGGTTATTTTCTGGCTTTCAGTGCCCATCTGTTCGCCAACTATTACCTTTGTATCTGCCGGTATCCCTCTCTCAATCAAAAAACCGGCGGTCTGGGCCAGAGTTTGTTCCAGATCACTCAAGATAATCAGGTTGTAACCGGCTTTGTAAGCCTTTAACATACGCTCCCGCTTTACGACTAAATCAGATTGGTCAATATTGCCGGCGGCATCCGGTTTATAGACTACCAGCAGGCAATCTTCCAGTGAAACCCGGGTAGCGGCCGCCAGCAACTGCAAACTGGAAACAGCCGGTATAAATTCAATCCGGAAGTCTTTAAAAACCTCTTTGTAGCTGTCAAGGCCGGCTGAATACACCAGAGGGTCATCCTTTACTAAAAGGGCAATGTCTTCCCCCTTAGTTCGAGCCAGCTTTGCCGCCTTAACAAGTACTTCTTGATAGTTAGTGCAGTTTTGTTCCAAAACCAGCTTGCCTTCCAGACTAAACCCCAAACTTTTTATCACTTCTGCCCAGGCGGTTATAATGCCGCAGCGTCTTACAGCCGCCTCAGCCACCGGTGTCAGGAAGGCCCTGCCACCGGCTCCGACACCGGTAATGAATACTTTGGGATAATATATTCTGGAAATAGCTCCGGTCATGGCTTTAAACCACCCGTTCCACTTCATAGAGTATTTCCTGTTCAACACCCCGGCAGCCGGATACGTTAGTCAGATAGCGGCTTACTCTTTCAACCGCTTCAGCAACCTCTTCCGGCCTGGTCTTGCGCCAGTTATTATCACCGGCCGGAAAGTATGGCAAAACAAAGTAAGGAATATCCGGGTTGACGCTGGCGATGAATTGAGCTATCCGCTCAATTTCTTCAATTTCTACCAGACCGGGTATAAGTATAGAGGCTGCCGTAAGCTTAACCTCTGAGTGGGCATAGCGGATGAAATTTTGTTTTATCGGCTCAACCGAGCGCTCGGTATACCACTGGTGCAGTTCCTCGGAAATAGCCTTGATTCCTACTTCAACTGCATCCGTATCTTCAATTTCAGGTATCTTAAAGCCATTGGTATACAAAACATTTTCACAGTTAAAACGCTGGTGGAACGCTTTGGTGATAGCGGCATAATTCGGGTCAAGAGAGGCCTCTTCTCCGGTCAGGAATATCTTTTTGGGTTGCAGTTCATCCAGTCTGGCCAGTACTTCATCCAGTTCCAGGAGGCGTCCGGGCTTGGATGTATTTTTCGCTTGAGGCAATTTATCGAACCTGTTCTCTTTAAGAAGGTGGTCATAAATCCCCTCTTTACACAGGCACCCGTGACAACTCATGTTGCAACCCCAGAAACGCAGGGATACACTCCCGGTAGTCGGGGTATGGGTGATGTGGTAAATGTTAGTTTTCATGACGTTTCTACCCCGATATCTTCTGCAACCAGCAACGGCTTCTCAACCAGAAAACAATCACTGAGTTCCAGATACCAGAACGGAGCTATAGTGGGTTTGCCGTCATATAGGCCGCATTCCTTGTAAACGGTCTTCCGGTCAGCTATCTCCAGCTTCTTTTTGAAGATAGGCCCATCCACCGTCAGGGTATGATAAAGCCCTATCTTGCCGTCAGGTGAAGTTGTGTGCAGGGATTTGAATTCATTAAAGAGTGTATAATCAAGTTTCCTGCCCAACCAGCTTCTGCCTAATTTACTGTCATCGGCGGCTACAATAAGGGTTTCAAATCCCGAATCTATAAGGTCACCGATTATGGATTCGCGGTCTTCATCCCATAAGGGCAGCAGTACTTCCATATCAGCGGCCTGGCAAACCCTTTCCACCCACATCCGGTGCTCCAGAGCGTCCGGGTTACCCACACTCACATCCCCGAACACGGCAACCGTGATGCCCTCTTCCCTAAAACGCTTTAGCATCTTGATATAGTTACTGGTATACTCCTGTCCGTTTGTCCAGGTTATTTCCAGCGGTATGCCAATGGCTTCCGCCTGGCTCTCAAG
Organism: Dehalococcoides sp.; assembly: GCF_041654235.1. Classification (NCBI taxonomy): domain Bacteria; kingdom Bacillati; phylum Chloroflexota; class Dehalococcoidia; order Dehalococcoidales; family Dehalococcoidaceae; genus Dehalococcoides; species Dehalococcoides sp. Next base: position 15,525 of record NZ_JBAZDW010000031.1, read on the forward strand.
CAATTCAGGCGTGAAATGATGAGGGTAAAGCCTGCCCGTCCCTTCGGTAAACATACTGGCTAAACACTGCACCTCGTAGCCGTCCCTCAGCGCCCTTAGTAACGATAATGAACAGTCCTTGCCTCCACTCCAGGATACAAAGGCCTTTTTCATCTAATCCTCCTTCCGCAAATGAGTTATTGAAAATGATTTACAACCAACAATGCTAAATCTCAATACCTGCTATCTTCATGAATATCACTACCATACTCAACAAAGCTATAAGGGTTATCATTATGGTCACAACTATGCTTTGTCCTCTGCCAACCTCTTTACCCGGAATACTTTGAGCTTTTTCCACAGACTGATTCCTCCCTTGCGTACTTTGATGACAATATCCAGAAATGCCCCCACCGGGCAGATGTAGAAGCACCATGGACTGAAAATAAAGAAGCTAAAGGTTATAGTAAGAATAAGAAGTAACCACTGATCTATACCCCCTACCTGGCTAAATAATGTACCCCAAGGTTCAAAAACAGCCAGCGAGGGATTGGTAAACCAGAAAACCAGCATCAGAGCCGCCCATAACAACAGGAAGCGTATATTCCTGAGGAACTTGTAGGTTTTGGGCTTAGGTTTGAGTCCAATCTGTCCACCGATTCTATAGGTCACTTCCTGAACTGCCGAAAACGGACACAGCCAGAAACAATAAAAATTCTTGCCGGTCAATAAAACCAGGCCTACCACTCCCAAAACCAGTATGTACAAGAACAGATTATTAGGCAGGTTAGGTGGTGACCCTATCAACCACGCAACTATATTGGTCAGACTCAATGGACGGGATAACCAGAATCCCAAAACTCCCAACCCCAAAGTTAAAGTGATATAGCGTAGCCATTTCCTCTTTCGAAAAACAGCAAAAGTCCGGAATAATACAGTCATAATCAATCCGGATATCAGCAGGATTTCACCAATACCAAATTTTACGATCTCCATAGGTGCCGGATATGACTCGCCCAGTTCATCTGCCAACAAGGCTCTACCCTGATATACTCCCAAAGCTACGCCTGTACTGGAGATGGTAGCTCCGGAAACCACATCAATATCATCACCAAGTATCAATCCAGTATCAAACTGCCGTCCTATGTATTGATCAAAGAAATCATGATCTTCCAGTTTAGCCCACCAAGCATTACCCTCCTGTTGCTCGGGAACAGTAATGGACAAGATTGCCCCGTCCAGTGACCACACTATCTCAACAAGCAAAATACCGCCATAACCCCTGCCCTCTGTCAGAGTTATGTAACCGACAGTATTCCCAGCAGTGTCCAAGGATTCAAAGAGGTAATTACTCGGAGCTTCAAATTTAGCCAGGTCATAAGCACATACGGTATCGGAAGTATCCGGCAAATATGACTCAATGCTGGTCGATTTAGGCAATCGCCCAATAACAAAGGCCGCTAGAAGACTTATCACCGCCATGCCTATTATTATTTGCTTGATTCCAATTGTAGTTTTCATAGACCCCATTCGTAAAAGCCTGTATCAAGAAATCTCCGCCGGGGAAATTATTCCCTGAAATTTACATCTCCTGATCTGTTTCTTGGTTAATTTATCAGTAACCTGCTTAAAACCCGGCAAACACACTTAGAAAGGGAGATATTTTATTACCCCCCTTTCTAAGTGACTCGCAGGATAAGGAAACAGACAACTATTAGGTGCGGCTAGAACCCCGTCTCCATACACCTATCATGGGAATCGCCAGTAAAATGATCGAAGGAATACCGGTCACTAGTACAAACATCAAAACAGCTTTGGGTACGTTTTCCTGGAAGCTACCTTGAATATTCTCCAGGGTAAAAATAAACAACGCTACACCAGCTATGAAAAGCAACCATTCATACAGTTTAAATGACAAACCTTTATTTTTACCCCACAGGAGGAGCGCACCAATGGCTATTGTCAAAATGACCATAACTGTAGGCCAAAACATATACGTTAATATCCTTTCTTATTAGTCTCAACAAGAAGACCACAAATACACCTTACCCAATACCATGAATGGGCATCTTTTCGCCCAAGGTCCACCAATCTTCCCACTTGTCTTCCGGCAAGCAACCATAACCAAAGGCTTTATCCATATTAAAGAAGAAGCCATCCAGTAAAGTGGTATTGGCAATAACCGGTTTAACAATCTCATGGATACTGGAATCAGCCAGCTTGTTAAATACGCACTCTCCCATACAAATACCGCAGAAAGTATCGGTCAAACACCAGTTGGAGAAACAGCCGGCCTGATTCAGATACCAAGTCTTCCTACCGGGGTTGTTGAAGTTCTGGGGCTTTAAATATGGGTTGGAAGGATCGGTAGCCAATTCCCAGCTGGGCTCTTTATCCATTTTGATAGCGCTAACAGGGCAGAATTCGGCGCATTTCTTACAGCTGGTAGTGCAAAATGA
>NZ_JBAZDW010000032.1:0-16864 GCF_041654235.1 Dehalococcoides sp.
GGCGGGATAAATATAAAATGCTGGCTGCTTACACTGGAAGCTAGGAAACCTTCAGGTTTATAACTAACGTTTCCAGAGGTACAGCATCCCACGGACGGGAATAGTAAAACCAGAGTTCGGTCTGTTCTTTATCCAAAGCCCTGAAGCGGAAATATTCGGTTCCGCCGCTTCCGACCAGAGCGGTATCAGCATTATCAGGCGTATAGGTTTTTTCAACCAGATATATTTTAGAACTGACCGATTCAAAATCCCAGCTATACCCGGTGCTGGGATTAGACGTCAGGGCTACTATAAATTCGTCACCGGTATGGCACTCTATCAGGGTATCATCGGCGGTATAAGTTTTTACCTGAGCACTGCAACCGGAAAAAGCCAAACTGAAAGCGCAAACCAGACTAAGTATCAAACCCGCAAATTTCTTCATAATTTCACTCCATCAGGCTAATCTACTCCGGGTTTCCCCCGAACAGTTCTGCCCGGTATATATGGCGTCTGGCCTCGGAAACATGCTTCAGTTTCAAATTCAGAAAACCTGTTTCATACTCACCCATAATACCGGCGGCGGCAAAACTAAAATAACAGTTATCCCCGATGATAATATGGTCTAAAGCCCGTATTTTCATCACCATAGCAGCATATACCAGTTCACGGGTTACGTCTTTATCTGCCTGTGAAGGCTCGGTCTTGCCGGAGGGATGGTTGTGGACAAAAATAAGGGCGGAGGCATTTTTGGAAATAGCGGTCGCAATCACCTCACGGGGGACTATGCAACCGCTGGCCACCGTTCCGCAAAAAAGGTCTGCCACGTCCAGCACCCTGTGCTGGCTGTCCAGATAAATTACCTTGAAAACCTCTTTTTTAAGACCCCGCATGGCACAGTAAAGGTAGTCAAACACCTGCTGGGCAGTATTGCAGACCGGTTTTTCAATAATGCCATCTTTCAGGTAACGCTGGGATACTTCTTTAATAAGTTTGATAGCCACCGAATTGACCGCCCCAATGCCCTTTATGCCTGAGAGTTCTTCAGGTGAGGCCTCCAGCACAGCCCTCAGACTGCCGAAGTTTTTGATAGCCTCTTTGGCGGCCTGTTTGCAATCACGGCGGGGAGTTCCTAAAGTAAGCAGTAGCTCCACCACTTCATAATCATTCAGCCCGTCCAGACCGGCCTTTAAAAAACGCTCACGCAAACGCTGGCGGTGCCCTTCATTAGGGTTAGCCGGGGGATTGGAGGAGGGGGTCTCATCGGTCTTATTCGGCAGACTCATCCGGTTCTTCATTCTGTATCTGCAAATCCGCCAATATTTCTTTGGCCTGAGTAAGGTGTTCCTTTAAAACATACAGACTTACCGGCAACATGGTCACCCCCAGATACGAAAATACATGCTGGGCTCCCAGAGTGGACGGAATACCCTCCCCCTCCAGAAAACCCTGCCACATCTCAGCTATTATCTGGTTCGGGGCTATGCCCGCCAGTTCCAGTTTATCCGCTTGGGGCATTATTCTCCAACCTCACATTGGCATTGCCCACCAGGGCAGCAAGCTTATTTTTTAGCTCCGGACAATAGTATACCCAGATATCAGGCATTTTCAATATGAAAACCCTCTCGTGGTTGACCACGCACAACCGTACTTCGGTTTCACCCGTATATTGCCGCAGGGTTTCCACCACCTCGTTCAGGCAGTCAATATCCCGTTCCTCATTTTCAGTTTGCTGGATACATACCACCAAACGCTGCAGCTGGGGAGCCGGAGGCTCTTTTTCCTCTGATTTTGGCTGGGGGGCATTTATAAATACCGGTGCCGCTTTCTTCTCTGTTTCCGGCTGGTACCGGCTTACTTTTTCGGCATGAATTGATACCCTGTCTCCACGAACCACAGCTTTACCTTCCACTAAAAGAATATTCCCCTCTTCCCAGAGGGCCTTGGTTGCGTTATAAACTTTCGGCCAGGCGGCTATTTCCACCCGTCCTACCAAATCTTCAATTTCGGCCATAACAAACGGTTTGCCTTCGCGGGTGGCCGAAACCCGCACCGAAGCCACCATACCCGCCACTGTAACCAGCTGATTGTGGAGTTCCTCATCTATCTGGCCGCACAGGGCGGTAGTTACCTCCAAAGCCGAACTGGCATAGGGGGTAAACGGATGCTCAGATATAAATATACCTACCAGCTCTTTTTCCCACTGGAGTTTTTCACGGGTGGTAACCGGTGATTCTTCAAGCTCCAGATTAGTCATGGGTACGGGTGATTGCTGGCTGAAAAGGTCAAACATAGTAGTCTGGTTTGAATCTTTCATCTTCTGCTCCCGCTGAGCCAACGAAAGTATATTCGGCAAATTAAAAAAGAGCGTTCCCCGGTCACCCATATTATCCAAAGCCCCGGCCTTAACCAGACTTTCCATCACCCGCTTGTTAAGTGATGAACCCTCGGCCCTGCGGCATAAATCCTCCACAGACAGATAGTCCCCGTTGGCTTTCCTTTCGGCCACAATAGGCTCTACTGCCGCCACACCCACATTCTTGATAGCCGCCAGCCCGAAGCGGATTTTTTTAACCCCGCCTTCAGCTTGTTCTATCTCAAAATTAGCCCCGCTGCGGTTAATATCCGGCGGCAATACTTCTATCCCCATATGGCGGGCTTCGGTAACGGCGGTTACCACCTTTTCGGTCACGTCACAAAAAGCCTGAAGATAAGCGGTTATATATTCCACTGGGTAATTAGCCTTGAGGTAGGCTGTCTGATAGGCGATAAGAGCATAGCTGGTAGCATGGGCCTTGTTAAAGGCATACCCGGCAAAAGGTTCAACCAGAGCAAATACCTCATCGGCTATCTCACGGGTATAGCCGTTTTTCATGGCCCCGTCCACAAAGTTGGCTTTCTGCTTCTGCATAACGGCGGCAATCTTTTTACCCATGGCCTTGCGGAGTATATCCGCCTGCCCCAGAGTATAGCCGGAAAAGGTCTGGGCTATGAAGAGAACCTGCTCCTGATAGACAATAACCCCGTAAGTTTCTTCCAGCAGGGGTTCAAGTGCGGGGTGTGGATAGGTGATAGGCTCAAGCCCATGCTTGGATTTGATAAAACGGGGTATCTGCTCCATAGGGCCGGGGCGGTATAAAGCCACCATAGCACCAATATCCGAAAACACTGTCGGTTTCAGTTCTTTGATATAGCGGCGCATACCCGTACCTTCCAGCTGGAAAACACCCACTGTTTCGCCGGCTGCCAGCAGTTCAAAGGTCTTTTGGTCGTCAAGGGGTATGGCCAAGGGGTCGATATCCTGTCCGGTGTATTCTTTGATTACCGCACAGGCCTTGCCCAGTATATTCAGGTTGACCAAACCCAGAAAGTCCATCTTGAGCAAACCTATTTTGGCTATGTCTTCCATGGTGTACTGGGTCATGACCAGCCCCAGATTATTCTCCTTGCTGAGGCGCTGCAGGGGTACATGGTCTGTCAAGGGGTCTTTGGAAATGACTACGCCGGCAGCATGGGTGGAAGCATGACGGGAAAGACCCTCCACCTTGCGGGCGGCATCCACCAGATTGCGGACAACGGCATCTTGATTGTACATTTCCTTGAGCTCGGAGCTTTCTTCCATAGCCTTGTCCAGAGTCATGTGAGGGGAGAAAGGTATAACCTTGGCTACCCTATCCACATCGGCATAGGCCATGCCAAGTGCCCGTCCCACATCCCGCACGGCCGCTTTTGCCCCCAGCGTACCAAAGGTAATAATCTGGGAAACATGGTCACGCCCGTACTTGCCGACAACGTATTCAATAACCTCCTCGCGGCGGTCATCCTGAAAGTCCATATCAATATCAGGCATTTCCTTGCGTTCAATATTCAGAAAACGCTCAAAAACCAGTTTGTATTTGATGGGGTCAAGGGCGGTTATGCCTAAACAGTAAAGCACTATGGACGAAGCGGCACTGCCACGGACACCATAATACAACCCTTTTTCTTTTACAAAACGGATGATATCCCAGGTAACCAGAAAGTAATTGGCAAACTCGGTGGTTTTGATAACATCCAGTTCGTACTTCAGGCGGTCAAGTATCTCCGGGCCGGCATCAGGGTAAAAAACTGGCAGTCCTTCATAGCACAAGTCTGCCAGATACTCATCAGGGGTTTTGCCTTTGGGTATATCTATCTCCGGCAGGTGCAGACGCCCGAAGTCCAGGCTGACATTGCACATCTCAGCTATTTTGGCGGTGTTTTCAATTGCATCAGGTATATCTTGATAGGCTTCCGCCATTTCCTGAGGGGATTTCAGGTAAAAATATTCCCCCTCCATCTTCATCCGCTTTTCATCACTGACCAGTGCATTTGTGCCTATACAAAGCAGCAAATCATGGTAGGGGGCATCTTCCTTGTCCAGATAGTGGGTATCGTTGGTAGCTACCAAGGGAATATCCAGCTCCCGTGCCATAGGTATAAGGACGCTGTTTATCTTTTCCAAATCAGGCATGGGGTGGCGCTGGATTTCTATATAGTAGTTTTCAAAAGTTTTCTTGTACCACAGGGCGGCTTCTCTGGCCTCATCATAGCGGTTTTCCAGTATCAGGCGGGGTACTTCACCCGACGGGCAGGCCGAAAGGCAAACCAGCCCTTCTGAATATTTCTCAAGCAGTTCTTTATCTATACGGGGTTTGTAGTAAAAGCCCTCCAGATGCGAACGCGAGCTAAGCTGAATAAGGTTATGGTAGCCCTTGTTATTTTTAGCCAGCAGTACCAGATGGTAGTAGTTTTTGTCTGCCGCAGTTTTGGCGGTGCGATCACCATATGCCAGATAAAATTCGCTGCCCAGTATGGGTTTTATGCCTGCCTCTTTGGCTTCTTTGTAAAAACGGGGAATGCCATGCATAGTGCCGTGGTCAGTAATAGCCAGTGCCTCCATGCCAAGTTCCTTGGCGCGGACTACCAGCTGGGAAATACGGCACATGCCGTCCAGCAGGCTGAATTCGGTGTGGACATGAAGATGACAAAACATAGCTTTTCCTAAGGGCAGATTATAACACAGCCCTGCCATTTGAGGTATGCAGGTGAGAAGGCATTTCAAGGCTTAAAACAACCTCAAACAGACAACCTCAAGGTTTGAAGGTGCATTTTTCGCAGATAAGAGTGTAAAATACAGCCATGAAACCAGAATTGAAAAGATTTTTATATAATGTCTGGAAAACCTTAGCCATACTCCTTATCCCACTGATAATACTCACCCTAACCCTGAGTATACTTATAAACTGCCAGTGGCTGTATGAAAAGGGTTTTGAAAAGTACGAAATCAGCCAGAAAACCGGCTTTACCCCCGTCCAGCTGGAAACAGCCGCATCTACCCTTATCAGTTACTTTAACAACGGCGAGGAATATATAGACCTGCAGCTGGAAAAAGACGGGGTAGACGTAACCGTATTTAAAGAACGGGAAATACTGCACTTAAAAGATGTAAAGGGGCTTATCCTCCTGAATTATCTAGCTCTGGGCATCTGTCTATTACTTGGCGGAGGATTTTTCCTTTACCTATACTTGAAAAAACAGGCCGGGCGGGTAAAAGAAGCCGGCATAGTGCTTATTCAGGGGGGAATGTTCAGCCTTTTGTTATTAGGCGGCATCGGGCTTATAGCCATGCTGGATTTCCAGACTTTCTTCACCCGGTTGCACCTGCTTGGTTTCAGCAATGACTTCTGGCTGTTAGACCCCGCCAAAGACTATCTGGTAATGTTTTTCCCCAGAGGGTTCTGGGAAGACAGCACCCTTGTGCTGGGCATTTCAATCGGGGTATTGGCAGTCAGTCTTATGGCCGGCGGTTGGCTACTAAGAAAACCTGCCAGAAGTGACCTGCCTTTTTAATAGCCAAACGGCGGGGTTTACCGCCGCTTCTTTTCAAGATGCTACATTGCACACCTGTGATAAACAATACAGAACTTCAGTTCTAGCTTACTATGCCTTACTGACAGTCAGCAACAGGCGGTACTGGTCTTTGGTAATTTCTGTACCGGCTGCAGGGTAGGGAGTAACGTTAAAGCTGAATTTATAAATGCCGAAATCAGCTACCGCATCTCCTCCGGCACCTCTTTTAACCATGTAAAACTTGGTCTTTTCGCCGCCAGAGTTAATCTCCAACTGAACCATCACTTCACCCGCCCAGATACACTGGACACCCTCGGGGCAACGGCTGTCGGATACTACCCCTACGAATTTGATAATCAGATCTTCGCCGGCTATGGCACAACTCTGTCCAGGGGGGAAAGAGATAGACTGGTCAAGCCCTGCCGTAGGAGTGTCAACGGAACAGGCCGAAAGGGGTAAACCTAGCATCAGCAAACCGGCAAATATAGTTAAGACTCTCTTGCGCATATTTTATCCTTTACCTTTCCGGGAAACACACCTGAAGACAGTCTGAAACACTCTGAAAGCTCAAAGACATCCGGTGCACCAGCGGCAGAGTAATTTTCAGACATATCTGTTTCCCTCTATCTTATAACGATAAACGGAACTTGCAGATAGCCGCTTATAAAAAGTACCTGCCAACCGCAAGCTAAATAAATACCCGCTTAAGCACCGTACAGAGTAAAGGCAATAGAAAATCCGGATCTTTTACTAAAAACAAAAACCGACACAATACATTGCTGGCTGGGATAGGCAGATGAATTATGCCGGCATTTGCCGGTCAGCTTTAACGAAACACAGTTTCATCAACCGAATTTAGTGGCAGCCGGAACAGCTTGAACAAGAACCGCTTGAACAGGAACCGCCGCCGCTTCCGCAGGAACCGGTACCTCGGCAGGCAAAACCTGAAACGCCTCTGGCAGAGGGAGTTTTGCATTCAGGGCAAAGAGCTTCCTCATCAGCCTTGCTGGTAGAGCGGATGTCTTCAAATCTGGTTTTGCATTTTGGGCATACATATTCGTAAATTGGCATTTTTATCTCCTACTAAAATTGTATCGTCAAAAGAGCTTAAAGTCAACGCTTACCTGACATAACTATATATCCCAGATGTAGTTGGCCTCAATAACAGTTTAAAAACTAAATATTGTCCAAGACTCTAAAATTTTCAAAATAAATCCTGCCGCTAAAAGCAGATACTCCTGAAGCTGGATTGACACTAGTCTATCCCAATAAGTATAATCTAGCGGCTTAAGTTGTCCAGATAACCCTGATCAACTGGTGACTTGACAGGCCGAAGTGGCGGAACGGCAGACGCGCTACGTTCAGGGCGTAGTACCTGTAATAGGTGTGAGAGTTCAAATCTCTCCTTCGGCACCATACCGGCGCTTGTAGCTCAGTTGGATTAGAGCGCAGCCCTGCGAAGGCTGAGGTCGTGGGTTCGAGTCCCACCAAGCGCGCCATATTTCTTTCGGGCGGTTAGCTCAGCTGGTTAGAGCACCTGCTTTACACGCAGGGGGTCATAGGTTCGAATCCTATACCGCCCACCATTTTTTGAACGTGAAAAAGCCCCTTTGACTTAACTGTCACGGGGGCTGTTTTTATAAATGGCACTAAACAACTGTCACCGGCTACTATACATGAATTGTTATCTGCTAAAACTGAGATGAAGTATCGTTATACGTATAACTTGTGTTATAATTTCACCGGTATATCAGGCATTATTCAGATAACAGGAGAGAATTTGATTATGGACACACTGGGTTTTATTTTAGCAATACTGGGCATTATGGTGGCAATTTCCTTACTCTATGTCTTAAATTTATCTGCAAAAGCTTTAACAATTTACATCAACAAAAATAAAAAATAGTAAAAAGTTAAACCCTCCCGCTTAGCCAGTCCCGCAAGAAACTCCGGCAATAACGTAACCAAGATAACATTGACAAAGACATTTTTTATATTGTAATATTGTTTTACAGACTAGGAATGAGATTAGTAGGTCTAAAGCGAAGCTCAGAGAGCCGGGCAAGGTGAGAGCCGGTGCTAGCGCATAGAACTGAATGGACTCAGGAGTCGCAGGCCGAAAAAGGAAACTTGAGTAGGTTTTGACGGAAGGGCACCGTTATCAAAGCCTAGGGTATCGCTCTGAGAAATCCGGGCCGCACCCGAAAAAAGATATTCCTGTATTTTTTGCAGGGATAATTAGGGTGGCACCGCGAAGGTTAATCCCTCGCCCCTAAAAAGGACGAGGGATTTATTTTTTTGCGAGGTGCCCGTTAAAATGTATTACCCATCTTTAGCCGAAGTAAAAAAACTGGCCGCACAGGGCAACCTGATACCCATCTCCTGTGAGATTATGGCCGACCTTGAAACCCCGGTTTCCGCTTTTCTGAAAATCAAAGACAGCCAAAATGCTTTTCTGCTGGAAAGTGTGGAAGGCGGGGAGCGCGTAGCCCGATATAGTTTCATCGGCACCAACCCCCATAAAGTGCTTACAGCCTATCAGACAGATACCGTTCCCCCTCTAACCCAAGTTGAAAATGAACTAAACAAATACCGGGTAGTACCGGTGGGGGATTTGCCCCGTTTCTGCGGCGGGGCGGTGGGTTTTTTGGGCTACGAGGCAGTTACCCGCTTTGAGGAGTTGCCCTCGCCATCGGCTGACCCCCTGAATCTTCCGGAAGCAGTCTTCATGCTGGTTGATACCATGCTGGTTTTTGACCACATCAGCCATTCCATAAAAGTACTAAGCTATGTCCATACCGAACAGGATATTGAAACGTCATATAATCAGGCTATCCGGAATATAGAAAATCTGGTTAACCGCCTTAGAAAGCCGCTGCCCGAAACCGCCCCAAAATCTACCGCCGCAAGTATCCCCGAAATGAAATCCAATTTCAAACAGGCGGATTTTGAGGGCAAGGTATCCAAAATAAGAGATTACCTTAACTCAGGCGAAGCTATTCAGGTAGTTTTGTCACAGCGTCTGTCCAGACCCACCTCCGCCCATCCCTTTGACATCTACCGTGCCTTGCGTTCGGTAAACCCTTCACCATACATGTACTATCTGGATTTCGGTGATTTCCAGATTGTGGGCGCCTCGCCGGAGGTACTGGTACGGGTGGAAGACGGCGAGGTTATGACCCGCCCTCTGGCAGGCACCAGAAAACGGGGCAAAACCCAGAAAGAAGACGCCAGTCTTGAGCAGGAACTCCGCCATGACGAAAAAGAGTGTGCCGAACATACCATGCTGGTGGATTTGGGACGAAACGATATCGGGCGTATAAGCCAGCCGGGCACAGTCCGCATAACCGACGTCATGGATGTGGAACGCTATTCCCACGTAATGCATCTGGTTTCCCACATTCAGGGCAAATTAAAACCAAACATTACTCCGTTTGAGGCTTTGCAATCCTGCTTCCCGGCAGGCACAGTCTCAGGCGCACCTAAAATACGGGCTATGGAAATAATAGCTGAAATGGAAACCGAAAAGAGAGGCATTTATGCCGGGGCAGTCGGATATTTTTCTTATTCGGGCAATATGGACATGGCTATAGCCATACGCACCATGGTTGTCAAGGGAGGCATTGCCCATGTCCAGGCAGGCTGCGGCATAGTAAGTGACAGCGTACCCGAACATGAGTATCAGGAAACATTAAACAAAGCTCAGGCTTTGCTGAAAGCTCTGGACAGGGCAGAAAATCAGGCATCGGAGAAACCGCATGTTATTACTAATTGATAATTACGACAGTTTTACCTATAACCTTTTTCAGTATTTTTCCGAACTGGGGCAGGAGGTTAAGGTAGTCCGCAATAACAAGATTACCCTTGATGCCATAGAAGCCCTAGGTCCTGAATATATCGTGATTTCACCCGGACCATCTTCACCCCTTCAGGCAGGGGTGTCCAATGACATTATCCGCCATTTCGGCCCCAGACTGCCGATCCTCGGTATATGTCTGGGTCACCAGTGCATCGGGCATACCTACGGGGGGATTGTCAGACAGGCAGACCGGATAATGCACGGCAAACAGTCTCTGATACAGCATAACAACCGGGGTATTTTTAAAGGTCTGCCCAAAGGGTTTCCCGCCATACGTTACCATTCCCTTATAGTTGATAAACCGACCCTGCCGGAGTGTCTTGAAATAACCGCCTGGACAGATGACGGCACCATTATGGGGCTTAGGCACAAAGAGTACCCGGTTGAAGGCATACAGTTCCATCCCGAATCATTCAAAACCGAATGCGGCAAGGAGATTTTGGGCAATTTTCTGAAATACTATGCACCTGTATCAGGTAAAAGAGAGTAAATAAATGATTAAAGAAGCCATCGGGTCTTTAGTTCTGGGTAAATCTCTGACTCTTGAACAGTCTGCCTCAGTCATGGACGAAATCATGGAGGGAAAAACTACTCCTGCCCAGATTGGGGCATTCCTGACTGCTCTCAGGGTCAAGGGTGAAACCGCCGAAGAGATAGCCGGTCTGGCAAATGTCATGCGGGCAAAGTCTACCCGTATATCCACCAGCACTCCGGTACTGGACATAGTGGGCATTGGCGGGGACGGGATAAACACGTTTAATATTTCTACCACCGCCGCCTTTATTATATCAGGAGCCGGCATAAAAGTAGCCAAGCACGGCAACCGGGCGGCAAGCAGTATGTGCGGCAGTGCCGATGTGCTGGAAGCACTGGGCATAAAAATAGATCTAAATGCCGAACAGGTAAAAATATGTATAGAGCAAATAGGTATCGGGTTCATGTTTGCCCCGGTTTTTCATCCCGCCATGAAATTTGTAGCCCCTTCCCGCCGTGAAATAGGCATCCGCACCGTGTTCAATATTTTAGGTCCGCTGACCAACCCGGCCAGTGCCCAGTACCAGCTTATCGGCGTACCTGAAATAGGGCTGGGTGACAAGATTATTTCAGCCCTCTGCCACATGGATATCAAGCATGCTCTGGTGGTACACGGCCTGGACGGCATGGACGAAATGTCTATCAGCGGAGACTCTGTTATCTGGGAACTGAAAGACAAAGAGATAATCAAATTTCGCCATACGGTTTCACCCCGAGAAATGGGCTTAGAACAGGTTTCCCTTCAGGCTGTCAAAGGGGGTGCGGCAGAGGAAAACGCACTTACCCTGCGGGCCATACTCTCAGGTGCAAAAGGGCCCAAACGGGATGTAGTTCTGCTGAATGCGGCCGCCGCCCTGATGGTGGCAGACAAGATTGACACCATTGCCGAAGGTATCTCTCTGGCCGCAGAAATAATTGACAACGGGCTGGCACTTAATAAGCTAGAATCTTTGATTAAACTCAGCCAGTCTTTGGCAAGCGAGTAAAACCATGATTTTGGAACGTATTGTCACCGACAACCTGCCTGATTTGGAGCGGAGAAAAATGCGGCTGCCATTAGCAAAACTGCAGGAATTGGCACTGGACATACCCTATCCACCCATTGACATGGCCATGAAGCTTAAAGGGCGGCAGGTCAGGCTGATTGCCGAGGTAAAAAAAGCCTCTCCGTCAAAAGGGATAATCCGCCCGGATTTTGACCCGGTGGATATTGCCGGCATATATGCCCGAAACGGGGCTTCCGCCATTTCGGTTTTGACAGAAGAACACCATTTTATGGGAAGCCTTGACAACCTGAAGAAAATACGCGAATCAGGGGTGGCATCAAAGCTGCCGCTTCTCCGTAAGGATTTTATCCATGACCCGTATCAGGTATATGAATCCCGCCTGTACGGGGCAGACGCTATTTTGCTGATAGTAGCCATGCTGTCTCCCGAAAGGTTACAGGAACTGCTTTCACTCAGCCATAAGCTGGGCATGAAATGTCTGGTGGAAGTGCATACCCGGTCAGAGCTGGAAATAGCTTTAGAGAGTAATGCCCGGATTATCGGCCTGAATAACCGTGATTTGCATACGTTTAAAATAGACCTAACTGTAACCGAAAGGCTTCGCCCCCTGATACCCCCTGAGTGCATAGTTGTCAGTGAAAGCGGCATTCAGACCAGAGCAGATATTTCCCGTCTGGAAGAACTGGGAGTAGATGCAGTGCTGGTAGGAGAAGCCTTAACAGCCTCGGTTGATATTGCCGCCAAAATGAGGGAACTGCTGTGATTAAGACTAAGATTTGCGGCTTGACAGAGGTTGGACAAGCCTTGGCCACAGCCCGGACAGGGGCTGACTTTGCCGGGGTGGTATTTGCCGAAAGCAAACGGCGCATCACCACGGAGAAAGCACTTGAGATAGCCGAAGCCCTGAAACCACTAAACCCAAGACCGATGCTGGTAGGCGTCTTTGCCAACCAGCCCACAGAAGAAGTAAACCGGATTGCCTCCGTCTGCCGTCTGGACAGGGTACAGCTAAGCGGTAACGAAAGCTGGGAGTACTGCAATCAGGTAAACCTGCCGGTTATCAAGGTTATTCACGTTGCTGAAAGCACTACCGCCGAACTGGTTATTCAGGAAATACAAGCCGGGCTTAAAGCCCTGAAAAAAACGCCCGTATTCCTGCTGGATACCCACACCAAGGCCTTATTCGGGGGCAGCGGCCAAAGTTTTGACTGGCAGATTGTAAAACAGGTCTCTCTGAAATACCCCGTCATGGTGGCCGGCGGGCTCAATCCGGAAAACATACAGGGATTTATAAAAATAGCCAAACCATGGGGAATAGACGTTGCCAGCGGAGTGGAAACAGACGGGATAAAAGATACAGCCAAAATACACCTTTTCATTGAACGGGTGAAAGATGCGGATGGTAACCGGATATGTTAGTAATAATGAAAAACGATGCAACTCAGGAACAGATAGATAACGTCATCCGTGAGATTACGGATGCAGGCTACCGGGGCATACCCATACCGGGTGACCACCGAACCGCCGTCTGCATAGTGGGCAATCAGGGTATGGTGGAGGAAAGCCCTTTTCTGGCACTGGAAGGTGTGAAAGAAGTATTGCGGGTGACCAAGCCCTATAAACTGGTCAGCCATGAAACCTGCCCCAAACCGACAGTTATCCGTCTGGGAGAGGTAGAAATAGGAAACGGCTGCAAACCGGTTATCATTGCCGGACCTTGCTCGGTGGAAAGTGAAGAACAGACCCTCCGGATAGCCCTTCAGGTAAAAGAGGGCGGTGCCAAGCTCTTCAGGGGAGGGGCATTCAAGCCCCGCACTTCACCCTACAGCTTTCAGGGTTTGGGCAAAGCCGGCCTCAAAATTCTGGAAAAAGTACGCTCTGAAACCGGACTGTTTATTGTTACCGAAGCCACCGACTCTGAAAACCTGAAGCTGGTTGAAGCCAGCACAGATATTATCCAGATAGGTGCCCGAAACATGCAAAATTACTCTCTATTACGCAGGGCAGGCCAGACAAAAAAGCCGGTCATTTTAAAACGGGGGCTGTCAGCCACTATTGAAGAACTGCTGATGGCAGCCGAATATATAATGGCCGAAGGCAACACTCAAGTTATTTTGTGCGAACGGGGTATCCGCACCTTTTCGGACAATACCCGCTTTACACTGGACCTAAGCGCCATCCTGTCCGTCAAGGCCTTAAGCCATCTGCCCATCATAGTAGACCCCAGCCATGCCGCCGGACGCCGTGATTATGTTATCCCCCTGTCCAGAGCAGCCATTGCAACAGGGGCAGACGGACTGATAGTAGAAGTCCATTCAGACCCGCCCAGCGCTCTGTCTGACGGAGCGCAGTCTTTGTATCCGGAACAGTTTTGCCAATTGGTTAAAGAGGTGGAATATTTAAATATGCTGGGAGTAGAAAAATGCCTAAAGTAGATAGCACCGGTAAACCGGGGTATTTCGGCAAGTATGGCGGGCAGTTTGTACCTGAAATACTGGTGCCAGTCCTAAACGAACTGGAACAGGCTTATGAACAAGCCAAAAAAGACGAGTCTTTCCAGTCACGCCTGAAATCCCTTTCAAACACCTTTTCGGGGCGGCCCACTCCGCTGTATCTGGCAGAAAGGCTGACTGAACATCTGGGGGGTGCCAGAATTTACCTGAAAAGGGAAGACCTGGCCCATACAGGTGCCCATAAAATCAACAACGCACTCGGTCAGGGGCTGCTTGCCTTGCATATGGGAAAGAAAAGGGTAATTGCCGAAACAGGGGCGGGGCAACACGGGGTAGCCACCGCAGCTGTTTGCGCCATGCTGGGGCTGGAATGCATTGTCTATATGGGCGAAGATGACATCAAACGTCAAGCCTTAAACGTATTCCGCATGAAGCTGATGGGAACGGAAGTCAGAAGCGTATCTTCGGGCAGCCGTACCCTGAAAGACGCCATCAATGAAGCTATGCGTGACTGGGTAAGCAACCCGGAGACCACTTATTATATAATCGGTTCGGTGGTCGGCCCGCGCCCTTATCCGGCTATGGTACGGGATTTTCAGGCAGTTATCGGGCAGGAAACCAAAGCCCAGTCCTTAAGACAGCTGGGAGGACTACCTGACTGCATTGTTGCCTGTGTTGGCGGAGGCAGCAATGCCATGGGTATTTTCTATGATTTCATACCGGACCAAAGCGTACGTCTTATCGGGGTGGAAGCTGCCGGCAGCGGCATCAGCACCGGCAAACATTCGGCCACCCTTAGTGCCGGCAAGGTGGGTATACTCCACGGCGCCATGTCATATCTGCTTCAGGACGAACACGGACAGGTGATTGAAACCCACAGTATTTCGGCCGGGCTGGATTATCCCGGCGTAGGCCCTGAACACAGCTACCTGAAAGATAATAAGCGGGTGGAATATGTTTCGGTCACAGATGAAGAAGCCCTGAACGGCTTCAAACTGCTATGCTCGCTGGAAGGGATAATGCCTGCTCTGGAATCTTCCCACGCCATTGCCCATGCCCTGAAAATAGCAGGCGGCATGCCGAAAAACAAAAATATAGTCATAAACCTCTCCGGCAGAGGGGACAAAGACATGGATATTGTTCAAAAAGCAATGGGGGTAAAGATATGAGCCGTGTCAGTGATGCATTCCAAAAACGAAAATCTCTTATAGCTTACATAACAGTCGGCTACCCGGATATTGAAACCACCCTGCGGCTGGTGCCTCTGCTGGAAGAAAACGGGGTAGATATTATAGAGCTGGGTATTCCCTTCTCAGACCCGCTGGCAGACGGAGTTACTATTCAAAATGCCAGTTATCAGGCACTCCAGAACGGGGTGACGCCTGAAGTCTGTTTATCTGTTGCCGCCCTGCTCAAAGAAAAAATCTCCATACCCATGGTATTCATGGGTTACTATAACCCCATTTACAATTACGGACTGACCAAGTTCTGCCAAAAGTGTGCAACTGCGGGTGTAAGCGGATTTATTATTCCTGACCTGCCGCCGGGAGAAGCCCAAGACATAGACTTTGCCGCCAGAGAGGCCGGCTTGGATATAATCTTTCTGTTAGCCCCCACCAGTACCGACGAACGGATTAAGCTAGTTGCCGCCAAATCACGGGGGTTTATTTATCTCGTTTCCCACTCAGGCGTTACCGGGGCAACTGCCAACTTGCCGGCTGATTTGAGCAGTTTTGTAAACAGGGTAAGGAAAACCGCCCGCCAGCCTCTGGCAGTGGGCTTTGGTATTTCAACCCCCGAACAAGCCCAAAATATCTCAAAATTTTCCGACGGGATAATAGTAGGCAGCCGTATCCTGCAGCTTGTCCAGACAGACCCTTCACTTGAAAAAGTAGCCACATTTATCAGGCAACTCAGACAATCATTAGACTAACCGAAAAATCTGCTTTATGCTGAATAATTTCGGCTTGCTAATCCATAAAAACCGGGGGATAGCAACAGGGGAGGTTAACCTCCCCTGTCAGACACCGATAATGCAGCCGGTACTAGGCTACTTTTTTGTGACGGATGACAAGCTGCCAGTCAAGCGCAGCCAGTATCAGAAAAATGATACCGAATATCAGGGCTCCCATCCAGGCTGAAGTCGGTTCGTTTTCTTCAAGCGAACTGAAATAATGCTGGACGGTGGCAAAGAGTGAAGCCACTGCCAAAAACCCGATAATCCATTCGTACCACTTTATACCAAGCTGCCGGCGGATAAGCCAGACAACAAACAGAGTCAAGGCGACTGCGACTGCCAGTCCTACGAAAAACATGCTTCCTACCTCCAATTCCTTAAGCTATTAGTAACTGGTGTCAATACCGTAGGTAAAGTCATCCATATCCCACCACTCTTCGGGGTCTTTCCGCCCGTAATCCATAGCTTTTTCCATATTTGTAAAGAAGCTATTTAAAAGCGGGGTATTGGCAACTGTGCCCTTAACCACAGCATGCAGGAATGAATCCGGTTTGCTGTTGAAGGGGCAAGTGCCCTGACAAGTGGGGCAGTGAGGACAATCTGCGGTATTGGTTCGCCAGCCCTCAAATGTGCCCTGCTGAATGCCGGACTTGGCTGAAGCCGGGTTTTCCCAGGTGGGGTCACCCTTCTGGATAAGCCCGAAAGGACAAGCATCCGCGCAAATACCGCAGGTTTTGCAGAATTTGTAGGCACCAAAGTCTATGGGCGGAGTGGGCAGCAAGGGCAGGTCGGTAATCATGGCCCACATAGCCCGGTTGGTTACCCCGTATTTGGGAGTGATAGTGGGTGAAGACATACGGCCATGCTCGCCCATGCCGGAAAAAGCCGCCAGAGGGCTGGTAAGGTAACCCTTCATTCCCGGATTCAAGGCCTGATAACCCAAACCGCGGATAAATTCCTGGAACTGCACACCTACCTTGGGCAGGCGGGAATAAGAATACCAGACAGCATAGTTTTCAGTTATACCAGCCTGGCGACGAGTGCCCTCGAGAGATTGTCTGGCACTCCACATCAGTACCCACTTGCACTTGCGGGGGATAACCATCTTGGTTGCGGTCTCATAAGCTTCCTCTACGTCTTCAACAACCAGGTCTTTACCACCAATTTTAGAGTGAAAAAACTTCAAAATATCGTCATCAAGTTC
>NZ_JBAZDW010000033.1:0-16482 GCF_041654235.1 Dehalococcoides sp.
ATGCGGCTACCGCATTGCCCAAGGCCTATTACAATTAATTTCATTTTGTCCTCCGTTAATCGGGCTAAATTCTAAACTATTAGCTTTAGCATGTCAACAACTTACGTTTAGCTATGCTCAAGTTATTAGTTTTATTTTTTTGCAATATAGGCTATCAAATCTCCCAGACGGGTGGAATAGCCCCACTCATTGTCATACCATGAAAGTACTTTTACCATATTTCCGCCCAGAACCATGGTACTGGGGGCGTCTATGATAGAGCTGGCGGGATTACCCTTGAAATCACTGCTGACCAGCTCTTCTTCGCAGTACTCCAGTATACCTGAAAGCTTGCCTTGAGAGGCTTCTTTGAAAGCGGCATTTACTTCTTCTACTGTTACATCTCTGGCCAGTTCACCCACAAAATCTACCAGTGAGACACTGGCTGAGGGTATGCGGAATGAAATGCCGTCCAGTTTGCCCTTCAGTTCGGGCAGGACCAAAGCTACCGCTTTGGCGGCACCGGTAGTGGTGGGGATGACATTTACGGCGGCGGCTCTGGCCCGGCGGATATCCTTGTGGAACATGTCCTGTATTTTCTGGTCATTGGTATAGGCATGACAGGTGGTCATGAAACCTTTTTTAACCCCGAATTTGTCATGGAGCACTTTTATAAGAGGGGCAACACAGTTGGTGGTGCAGGAGGCATTGGAGATAATGCGGTGAGTATTGCAGTTATATTTGTCTTCGTTTACACCCATGACTATGGTGATATCCTCACCCTTAGCCGGGGCTGAAATAACCACGGTCTTAACACTTCCGCGGAGATGGGCAGCGGCTTTGCTGGCATCAGTAAACAGACCGGTAGATTCAATAACCAAATCTACGCCTGCGGTTTCCCACGGGATTTGCATGGGGTCGCGTTCACTGAAAACCCGAATGGGTTTGCCATCTACTATTATGGAGCAATCATCAGATTCAACTGTACCGTCGTATTTGCCATAGGTTGAGTCCCATTTTAAAAGGTGGGCATTGGATTTATTGTCTGCCAGATCATTTACGGCTACTACTTCAAGTTCGCCGCGGTGGTACTGGTTTATAGTCCGCAGTGTAATACGCCCGATTCGCCCGAACCCGTTAATACCGATTCTGGTTACCATGTTAATCCCCCTTCGCGTAAATTATAAATTCATCTGCTTTTTGGCTTTCAGCATATCCAGAAAGGCCTCCAGCCGAGTTTTCTGATGTTGATTTAAACCGAAATCCGCATTGCCTTCCAGCGTGAGTATGGGAAGCGGCAGTTTTTGCCTTAGTATAATATCACCGATAGCCCGATGACAGAAAGCCTGAACGTAATGGATTATGCCGTCTATCTTACGCTCCGCAAGCTGGGTCTGTATATCCCTAAGGCGGTATTCCATAGGGTAGGGGTAAGTATAGGCGGTGTAAGACTGCGAAATATCAGCGCCGCCATCCGGCAGACTGAACTGCCGCTGAATTTCATTAAATACCACTCTGGCTCCGTTTTGCTCAAGGTAGGGGTAAAGCTCCTCACCGAATACCGAAGGCACTCCCAGATAAGCCAGGCGCAATTCGGTCGCAGGGTAAGGGGTGCGGGTTTGGACTGTGTTCAGCAGTTTTTGAAGTTCGGCTTGGTACTTTACATAATCACCGTTAAAGTCTGAGCTGGATACCAGCCAGTAGTGGTTTTCAAAACCCGAGACCTTATTATCGGCATAACAGAGATAGTCCAGCTTATGTACCAGTTCTCTGGCGGGTAAAAGCCTTTTTCTCCATTCATCAGCCGCTTCCAGAGTAGTGCCCAGCCTGAGGGCTAGTTTAGCAAGAGAGGCTTTTACTTCTGCGGGGTCAGGTTCGGTGGGGAAGTCAAAGGGAATGGTGCGGATGCCTTTCAGGTTTAAAACTTCCCTGAGCATCTGGGTATTTGAGCAGTCACCGCTGGTTACGCAGATAACCTCGCTGATGCCCTTATCAAGGCAGACGCCATAGATGCCTTTTATCCAAGCGCAGCAGTTTAAAGGGAAGCCGTCTTTTTCAGCCAGACGGATAAGCCTGTCAGACTTGGGGTCTGAAACAAAAATATTATTCAGATCCAGCGGGCTGTAGCCTGCTGAAAGGAGTATTTCTATGGGTACAGTGGTAGTGATGCCGATATATTTATTTTGTCCGTTATTTTTCAAAACAGCTCACAGCTCAGGAAACGTTCTTTGTCCCATATGGTATCCAGCATATTTTTAAAATTTAGCCGGTCAGAGACCGCCGCCAGTTGATAACGGGCGGGTGAGCCGGCATTAGCGGGCTCTTTGTGTACAACATGTTTATAGCCCATGTCTTTAAACCCTGCCAAATAGAGTTTCAGAAGCCGTTTGCGGGCTTCTTCGGTATTTATGCGTTTAGTATACCAGTCTTGGCGGATATCAATCCATTTATCATGCCCGAAAAAACGGCTGATGGAGTCCTGACAATCCAGCCGCCCCAGGTTACGTATCAGCGACATCTCCAGCGGCAGCACCAGCAGCATATCCGGTTTGCGGCCGTCTTTGTCTATCCCCCTGAGTGCCAGCTTTTTCAGGCTGGAGAATCGCAGGTGGTGAAAGCCGGGCGGTTCCAGCAGGATAAATACGGCCTCGCTTCGGGGGAAACTGTCCAGCACTTTTTGCAGGGTTTCTTCGTTTATTAAGCTGCCCGAAAGCACGTCTGCACGGGCGGGCAGTAAGGGTTTTCTCAGGGCTGCCAAGGCGGTTTCGCTTTGGGCCAGCAGTATTATCTGGTTGAAAAAGCTCTCTTTCCCTTTTAATATATGGCAGGCTTCTCTGGGGCAGTTTATGCCCGCACAGACAGACTGATTGCTCCCCGCGAAAGCCTCCAGATAACCGGTGGGCTGCCTGACAGACTTGGCGTACTCCCCGAGGAAGTCACTAAGGCACTCAAACTTGTAGCAGTCCCATTTGTCGGGCTGTTTAAAGCTTGTTCCCGTCTGGCCAGGCAGGCTCATACATCCTCTTTTTTTATTTCAAGTTAAAAAAGGCATCTTTCCCGGGGTATTTGGCCTTTCCGCCCAGTGCCTCTTCAATGCGAAGCAGGCGGTTATATTTGGCAGTGCGTTCCGAGCGGCAGGGAGCGCCGGTTTTTATCTGCCCGGCTTTCATAGCTACAGCCAAATCTGCAATAGTAGTATCTTCGGTTTCACCGCTACGGTGGCTGACTACGGCTGTCCAGCCGGCGTTATTGGCCATTTTGATAGCCGCAATAGTTTCAGACAGAGTGCCTATCTGGTTCAGTTTAATAAGTATGGAGTTGGAGGCTTTCTCTTTTATGCCTCTGTCCAGACGTTTTATATTGGTAACGTAAAAATCGTCACCCACCAGCTGAACCTTGTTGCCGATTTTTCGGGTAAGCAGTTTCCAGCCGTCCCAGTCATCTTCAAAAAGGCCGTCTTCAATGCTGATTATGGGGTATTTTTCTACCCAGCCGCACCAGTAGTCCACCATTTCGGCACTGCTCAGGGTCTTGTTTTCGGTAGCCAGAGTATATTTGCCGTCCTGATAGAGTTCGCTTGAAGCGGGGTCAAGGGCTATGAATATATCTTCACCGGGACGGTAGCCGGCTTTTTCGATGGCTTTCAATATTACTTCTACGGCATCTTTATTGGTGGGGAGGGAAGGGGCAAAACCTCCTTCATCACCTACGGTGGTGTTCTGGTTCATGCCTTTGAGCACTTTTTTCAGGCTGTGGTAAACCTCTGTTCCCATTTGGAGTGCCTGGGCAAAGCTCTTTGCACCTACCGGCATTACCATGAACTCCTGAAAGTCAGTGGAGTTTGAGGCGTGTTTGCCTCCATTCAGTATGTTGAACATAGGTACGGGCAGGATATATTCTTCGGAGTTATTCAGGTAACGATAAAGAGGCATATGGCGGGATGCGGCTGCGGCATGGGCAACTGCCAGTGAGGTGGCCAGCATGGCGTTAGCCCCCAGCTTGGCTTTGTTGGGAGTGCCGTCCAGTTCTATAAGCAGGTTATCCAGTCCTTGCTGGTCTGAAGCTTTAAAACCTGATATGGCTGAGGCGATAGTGGTATTTACATTGGCAACTGCTTTGTGTACTCCAAGCCCGTTGTAGCGGGATTTGTCTCCGTCACGCAGTTCTACTGCTTCATGGCTGCCGGTAGAAGCACCCGAAGGTACAGCTGCTCTGCCGAAAGAACCGTCAGACAGAACTACATCAGCTTCAACTGTGGGGTTGCCACGGGAATCCAGTATCTCTCTGGCCTTGATAGACTTGACTACTGCAGACACAATTACCTCGCACTTGTATTAGTTTATTAAATCCAGAGCCTTGGTAACCGCTTCAAGGGCATTTTCGGCCTTTATTACAGCGCTGTCAGATTTGCCGTTCTGACTCATTGACCAGCTGTTTAAAGCTATTACCGGCAGCTCGATTTGAAGGGCATAAGCTATCTCGGATAAGGTGCCATAAGCCCCGCCAATGGCAATAACTGCCTGGGCAGATTTGACCACCATGATATTTCTGGCAAAACCTATACTGCTTACAATGGGGATTTGGACGTAAGGATTAGCCTCTTCACGGCTGTTTCCCGGCAGTATGCCTATGGTCAGCCCTCCGTTCAAGGAAGCCCCGCGGCAGGCGGCTTCCATTACCCCGCCCATACCCCCGCAGACAAGTGTAACTTGCCTTAGAGCAAGCTCTTTGCCTACTTCTTCGGCCAAGCGGGCTTCTTCAGAGGTGGCCTTTGAAGCACCAATTACGGCAACAAATATATGTTTATTCTTCATGGAAGGCAAGGGAATTATAACACCCCCTTACTATTTGGGGCAAAGATTTAGCAGTTGAAACGGTTGGATGCAGTATCCAGCCCGGAAGTAATCAAGCAGGCGAGTGCTTCGGCGGCCCGGGCAATAGCAGTTTCTATAATCTCCCGCTCTTCGCCGCCAAAGTTGCCCAGTACGTGGTCTACAACTTCAGCCCCGTTATTTCGGGCATCCGGTTTGCCGATACCTATCTTGAGGCGGATAAATTCCTTGGTGCCAATGTCTGTAATAATAGAAGAAACCCCGTTATGCCCGCCGGCGCTCCCTCCCAGACGCAGGCGGAGTTTGCCTGCCGGCAAATCCAGATCGTCCTGAACTACAATAATATCAGTGGCTTTCAGGTTGTAGCGGCGAAGCAACTGATTGACGGCCTTGCCGGAGAGGTTCATATATGTCTGGGGTTTGGCCAGCACTATTTCCTCGTCATTTATACGGCCGGAGCCGGTGCGGGAGAGGCAGCATTTTTTATCAAAGCTGATATGATTTTCTTTAGCAAAGCGGCTCAGGCACTGGAAACCTACGTTGTGGCGGTTGCCTGAGTACTCTTTGCCGGGATTTCCCAGTCCGATAATAAGTTTCATCAAGATTGCTCCAGCATATTTATAAATTCCCGTTCGGAAAGCTCTTTTACACCCATACTTCGGGCTTTGGCCAGCTTGGAGCCGGCATCTGCACCCACTACCAAATAGCTGGTTGCTTTGGTGACGTTATCCTTGGCTGTACCGCCGAGTGAGCGGATTTTTTCCTGTGCTTCTTCGCGGCTGAAACTTTCCAGCTTGCCGGTGACTACAAACTCCATGCCGGAAAATGGCATATTTTTGTTTACCGGTTTCTGGTCTGAAGTAAGCCGTACGCCTGCTTCTTCCAGACGGCGGATAACAGCCACATTTTTTTCTTCGCTGAAATACGCTACGATACTGCTGGCTATTTTGTCACCGATATCAGGTATAGTTTGCAGTTCACCAAGACCGGTTTTAGCCAGTGCCCATATATTCCCGTAGTGTCTTGAGAGCAGGGTGGCGGTCTCGTTGCCCACGTGGCGTACACCCAGACCGAATATTACCCTATCCAGCGGGCGGGTTTTACTGTCTGCAATGGCGTCTATTATATTATCCGCACTTTTTTCACCCATACGCGGCAGTTGCAGTAAATCAGCGGTGGTCAGGTAGTACAGGTCCGATACGTTTTTCACCAGCCCCTGCTGTGCCAGTATTACGCTTAGGCTTTCGCCGATACCGCGTATATCCATAGCCCCTCTGGAAACAAAATGTTCAAGCTGGCGTTCAAACTGAGCGGGGCAGGAAACGTTGGCACAGTAGTGCATAGCTTCGCCTGCGGGGCGGTATATTTCCCCGCCGCACACCGGGCAGGCAGGGCGGTTAAGGTTCGGGTTAAACAGAGATTCTTCCATTCTGAAGGGTTTTGATTCGGGGTTGCGTTTACTCAGTACCGGTGCAACTACCTCAGGTATTACTTCACCTGCCCGCTGGATAATGACCGTATCTCCTTCGCGGATATCTTTGCGGAGTATATCATCTTCATTATGCAGGGCGGCCTGTTTTACCACTACTCCGCCCACATTTACCGGCTCAAGTACGGCAAAGGGGTTTAATGTACCTGTACGGCCTACAGATATGCCTATTTTCTTCAGGCGGGTCATGACCTGTTCAGCCGGGAATTTATAGGCTATGGCCCAGCGGGGTTCACGACCTACGTCCCCCAGCCGGTGTTGCAGAGAGACGGAGTCCACCTTGAAAACTACTCCGTCTGCTTCATAAGGCAGTGAAGCCCGGTTTGCTGCCATCTGGCGGTAATATTCTTTGGCTTCTTCCAGGGTGTTTACCAGGCGGTTAAGTGGATTTATCCTAAAGCCAATTTTGCTGAAATAATCCAGTATTTGCCAGTGGCTGTCAGGCAGTAGGCTGTCTTCTGAATATCCTAAAGCATAAATAAATATATCCAGCGGTCTTTCGGCCGTAACTGACGGGTCAAGCTGGCGGAGTGAACCGGCGGCGGCATTGCGTGGGTTGGCAAAAGGGGGCAGCCCTTTATCCGCCCTTTCGCGGTTGAGTTTGGCAAAGCCATTTTTGGAAAGATATACTTCACCCCTTACTTCAAAAACAGGGGGTGCGTTTGGTTCGGCGTTTAATGGTATGGAATGGATAGTCCGCAGGTTTCGGGTAATATTTTCACCCTGAAATCCGTCACCCCGGGTAGCACCGGTTGCAAATTTTCCGTCCCGGTAGGTAAGGGCTACCGCCAGGCCGTCCATTTTGGGCTCGCAGTCTATCTGGAAAGGAATATTGCCCAGCAGTTTCTTTACCCGCTGGTACCAAGCTTCCAGTTCTGTATCTGAAAAAGCATTTGCCAGAGAAAGTAACGGATAAGGGTGGTTTACAATCCCGAAAGCTTTAAGCGGCTCTGCCCCGACTTTTTGGGTGGGTGAGTCCGGGGTAACCAGTTCGGGGTGGGCTTCCTCCAGTTCTTTCAGGCGGCGGATTAGAGTGTCATACTGGGCATCAGAGATTTCAGGATTATCCTGAACGTAATATAGCTGGTTATGGCGGTTTATTTCACGCCTTAGGTTTTCTACTTCAATCAAGGGGGAAAACATATCTTCCATACAGGTTATTAGTATATCACAGCCTATGTTTAGAGCAAGTACAAAAGTATAGCCCCTTACGTTTAACGGGGGCTTGCGTCAGACGCCGTTCTAAGTTAAACTAAAACCAGATTTTTGTGAGAGGGAGCTAGAAGAATGGCTGAAGTTCGGGCTTTTCATGGATTACGTTATAACCCTATGTTTGTTGATGATATGGCAGATGTTATCTGTCCGCCTTATGACATTATCAGCCCTGAACAGGAAAAGGCCCTTAAAGAGCGTAGCCCCTATAACTATATACGTCTTGAATACAGCCAGCCCACCCCTCAGGATAATATTGTAGATAACCGCTATACCCGGGCAGCTGCCATACTGGAAAAATGGATTGGCGAACGGGTAATGACTGCCGAAAAAAAGGCGGCCATATATATACATGACCATTACTTCAGTGTGTTTGGCAAACAGTACAAAAGGCGGGGTATTATTGCCAGAGTGCGGCTTGAGGAATGGGACAGGATGGTTATCCGCCCCCACGAAGGCACACTCGCCGAACCCAAACGGGATAGAATTAACCTTATTTCAGCCGTCCGTGCCAATACCAGCCCGGTATACGGACTGTATCAGGATACTGAAAAAGATATAAACCGGGTACTGGAAATACAGACCGGCGGCAAACCCACCGTCAGTATGAATATTGAAGGCGAACGCCACGAACTCTGGGTAGTAACTGATGAATCAGCCATATCCAAGGTAACTGCTTTGTTTGATAAGAAACCCGTCTATATAGCAGACGGGCATCACCGCTATGAAAGTGCTCTGACCTACAGGCGTGAACGTCTGGCTGGTAACCCGCAGTTACCCTCTGATGATCCGGTTAATTTTGTAATGATGACGTTGGTAGATTTTGCCGACCCCGGTTTGGTAGTTTTGCCGGCTCATCGTCTGTTGGGCGGTATGGATGCACGTACTCTTTCAAACCTGCAGACCAAACTGGCTTCGTTCTTTGACGTAACAACTATACCTGCCAAACTGCCTGCGGCTTGGGATACTTTAGACAAAGCCTTTAAAGAAGAGGGTAAAATCCGTCTGGTCATGTATGGTTTGGGAGGCACTGAAAACTTTACCATTTTGACGCTGAGGGATTTGGAGACTGCCAGCAAACTCATGCCTTACTTCCATTCGGATATTTACAAAAAACTGGACGTGAGCATACTTGACCATATTATCCTTGAAGAGCTTATGGGGTTGAAGACGGTGGAAGACCCGCGCATAGCTTTCAATTTTGACCGTAATGATGTCGTTTCGCGGATAAAGTCAGGTGAGTTCCAGTTGGCCTTTATTCTGAAGCCCATGAAGGCCGAGGTTATCAAGGCTATTTCAGATGTATCAGACCGCATGCCCCGTAAATCTACTTATTTTTTCCCGAAGTTACCCTCCGGGTTGGTAGTTTACCGTTTTGAATCAGAGGCAATTGCCAAGAAGTAAGCTATCGGGTTATTAAAACAAAGAAGGGGAGGTTAAAACCTCCCCTTTATTAATTTACATAAATATTTAATCAGGCTTTATAAGTTTTAGCCATTTGGACAAAGTACCTATGAAAGCGGTTATCCCCAGAGAGTTCGGGGTGGAACGATATAGCCAGCAGGTTATTCTCCCTTACGGCTACAATAGTGCCGTCCGGCAGTTTGGACAGTATTTCAACACCCTTGCCGGTTTTTTCTACCAGAGGGGCGCGGATAAATACCGCCGGAAAATCAGCTTCATCCAGTCCTTTTACCTTCAGCATCGCTTCAAAGCTATTTACCTGCCGCCCGAAGGCATTTCGGCGGACGGTAATATCCATGAGCCCAAGCGGTTTGACTCCGGAAATATCTCCCGGCAGTTCTTTGGCAAGGCAAATCATGCCGGCACAGGTACCCCAAATGGGCATTCCCTTTTTTGCTAAAGCTTTTATGGGCTCTGCCATGCCAAATATATCAAGGAGCTTGGTTATGGTGGTGCTTTCACCGCCGGGTATAATCAACCCCGAAAGCTCTGGCAGTTCTTCGGCCTTGCGCACTTCCACCGCTTTTGCTCCGAGCGTACTCAGCATATTTAGATGTTCACGGAATGCCCCTTGCAGGGCCAGTACCCCAATTTTCATTTTTCCCCTCAAATAAGCAAGGCTACCAGCAATTTAAGCGGTAGCCTTGCTTATGTTTCCCAAAGACTGAGAAGCTAGATTTTTACTACCTGAACCATTTGAACATCCGGCAGGGATAGCAGCTGCTGACGCTGTTTTTCCGGCAGAGGTTCGTCCAGAGCCAGTATCATAAGGGCTTGCCCGCGGGCTTTCTGGCGGCTGAGGTGCATATAGCTTATATTTATATCCGCATCACCGGTTATCTTACCGGCAGAGCCGATAAGTCCGGGGCGGTCTATATGGTCTGCAAACAGAAAGTAACCGCCGGTGGGTACAATATCTATCCAGTAATCATTCAGCTTTACAATATGAACATCACCCCGTACCAGACTGCCGGCGACAGTATTGGATTTGCCGTTGTCGGTATCTATAGTAACGGTAATCAGGCTGGAGAAATTCTGGCAGGTGGATTCTTTTTGTTCGGTTACACCCAGCCCTCGCTGGGAGGCTACGATATCAGCATTAACCACGTTCACCCGTTCTTCGCTGATATGTTCAAGTATACCGCCCAGAACCAGAGCTTTCAGGGCAGTGGTATCATAAGCGGCCAGTTCACCGCAGTACTTGATGGTAACATTCTTCATATGGCCATCAGTCAGCTGGCTTACCAGACTGCCCACTGTGCGGGCAACCGGCATGAAGGGGCCGACTACTGGCAGGCTTTCAGCCGAAATATAGGGTGCATTTACGGCATAACGGGCGGGGCGGCCTTCAAATACATCTATTACCTGTTTGACCACGTCAGAGGTGGCCAGTTCCTGAGCTTCGGCAGTGGAAGCCCCCAGATGAGGGGTAACGATAATATTATCACACTCAAAGAGGCAGCTCTCGGTGCATGGCTCTTTGGAGAATACGTCAATAGCGGCACCGCCGATGCGCTTTTCCTTAACGGCCTTGGCTAGTGCTTCTTCATCTATAATGCCGCCGCGGGAGGTATTGATAAGGCGGACGGTGGGTTTCATCATTTCCAGTTCCTTGGGTCCGATAAGGCCCTTGGTCTGACCGGTCATGGGAACATGCAGGGTGATAAAGTCAGCCTGCTTCAGCAGGTCTTCAAAAGGCAGCAGTTCCACCTGCAGTTTTTTGGCACGTTCCATAGATATAAACGGGTCATAACCTATAACCCGCATTTCAAGGGCCAGGGCGCGTTTGGCTATTTCAGAACCGATATTACCCAAGCCTACAATACCCAGAGTTTTACCCTTCAGTTCAGAGCCCACAAATTCATTGCGTTTCCACTGGCCGGATTTTAAACTGGCGTTGGCTCTGGGAATATGGCGGGCCATAGCCAGCATAAGGGCCAGTGTATGTTCGGTAGCGGAGATAGTGTTGCCGGTGGGGGCATTCACCACGATAATACCATTACCGGTGGCGGCTTTGAGGTCAATGTTATCTACGCCCACGCCGGCCCGGCCGATAACCTGAAGTTTTTTGCCTGCGTTGATAATATCAGTGGTGACCTGAGTCTGGCTGCGTACCAGCAGGGCGTCATACTCACCGATAATGCTTATCAATTCTTCCGGTTTAAGGCCGGTCTTTACATCTACCTGTGCAATCTCCTTAAGAGGGGCTAACCCTGTTGCGGAGAGTGCATCGCTTACCAGTACTTTTTTCATTTTAACTCCTGAAACCTGCCTTGGGCAGGGCTAATTTAAGGTTATCCAGTGTAACTTTAATATCATTTTCAGTTACCCAGCCCAGATGGCCGATACGGAAAATCTTGCCTTCCAGAGGGCCCTGTCCGCCGGCCAGTACGGTGTTATATTCTTCCCGCATTATCTTTAAGAGCTTCTTTACATCCAGCCCCTCAGTGGCCACAATGGCGGTCACGGTGTTGGATGCGTATTTCTCTTCGGCAAGCAGGGTCAACCCCAGTTCCTTGACGCCCTTGCGGGTAAAGTCTGCAATTTTCTGGTGGCGTTTGAAGATATTCTGCATACCCTCTTTTTCCATCATAATTAGAGCTGTATGCAAAGCTACAATAACTGAAACACAAGGAGTCCAGGGTGTCTGGCCTTTTTCAATGCTGGCTTTGTGTTTGGCCAGATCCCAGTAGAAACGGGGCATCTTGGATTCGGCATTGGCCTTCCATGCTTCAGGGCTGACGGAAATAAAAGCCAAACCCGGGGGAACCATCCAGCCTTTTTGTGAGCCGGAAACAACTACGTCACAACCCCATTCATCAACCGGCAGGTTGATGG
This sequence comes from Dehalococcoides sp., assembly GCF_041654235.1. NCBI lineage: Bacteria > Bacillati > Chloroflexota > Dehalococcoidia > Dehalococcoidales > Dehalococcoidaceae > Dehalococcoides > Dehalococcoides sp. The sequence goes on from NZ_JBAZDW010000033.1 coordinate 11,815, forward strand.
AACTGAGGCTGGAAATGGCATCTACCAGCAGCAATTTGCCGGCGCCCTTGATTACAGATGCCAGAGGCTTAAGGTCATTGGTAATACCGGTGGAGGTTTCGTTGTGGGTAACCAGCACCGCTTTTATTTCGGGGTGTTCGGTCAAGGCTTTTTTAACCAAAGCCGGGTCTGCCGCTTTGCCCTGCTCAAAATTCAGGGCAATTATTTTAGCCCCGAAAATGGAAGCAATCTTGGCAAAACGTTCGCCGAATACGCCTATGGAAACGCTAAGTACGGTATCACCGGGGGACAAAAAGTTGACAGCCGCGGCCTCAAGGCCGCCGGTACCTGAGCCAGTGAGCACCAAGACATCATTTTTAGTCTGGAAGAAATACTTCAGTTTTTCAGCTACCTCTTTCATGATAGCGGCCATTTCGGGTCCGCGATGGTTTATCATCTGTTGGCCCATGGCTTTTAAGACTTCTTCAGGACAGGGGGTAGGTCCGGGAATTCTCAGGTTTTGCATACTGGCTCCTTTTTTAATATTACCTTTAGTATATAAAAAATATTACTTTTAGCAAAATTTTAAATAGCTTTGGAGTAACGTCTCTTGCCGGCTTTTATTATGTCTCCGCATTTTACAGGAGTATTTTGGTCAGATATTTTTTCGGAATTTATTTCTACGGCACCCTGTTCAAGCAGGCGGCGGGCTTCGCTTTTACTTTTAGCCAGACCTGAAAGGATAATAAAATCTATTACACCAGTGTTTTGCCCGTTTTCCAGACGGCATTCCGGCATATCTTCCGGTATCTCGCCCCGCTGTACCACCCGGGTAAACCGGGCATCAGCCTCCTGGGCGGCAGTTGCGTTATAAAGCTGGGTTATCAGCTCACTGGCAAGGCGTTTTTTAAGTATCATGGGGTTTACCTGCCCGTTTTCCATCTGAGCCTTGAAATCGGCTATTTCTTGGTCGGGTATATCCGTTACCAGTTCAAAATACTGGAGTATCAGTTCATCCGGAATAGACATGCACTTGCCGAATATATCTGATGGGTCTTCGGCTACGCCTATGTAGTTACCTAGGCTTTTGCTCATTTTGTGGACGCCGTCAGTACCTACCAGTATTGGCACCATAAGTACCTGCTGGGGTTTCTGCCCCACCATTTCCTGAAGCTCTCTGCCTACCAGCAGGTTAAATTTCTGGTCTGTACCCCCGAACTCCACGTCAGACTTCACCATTACGGAGTCATAGGCCTGAAGCATGGGGTAGAGCAGTTCGGTTACGCTGATGGGTTTGCCGGCGGCATATCTCTTGGCAAAGTCATCTCTGGCCAGCATTTGGGCTACGGTGAATTTGGAAGAAAGGCGGACTACGTCTTCCAGTTTAAAATTGCCGTACCATTCGCTCTGCCAGCGGACTTCGGTTTTATCTTTATCTACAATCTTGAAAAACTGTTCCAGATAGGTTTTGGCGTTTGCCTTTACCTGTTCGGCTGAAAGCATGGGGCGGGTGACGGATGCACCCGAAGGGTCACCAATCTGGGCTGTCCAGTCTCCCACTATCAAGACTACCTGATGCCCCAAATCCTGAAGCTGGCGAAGTTTCCGCAGGGCTACCATATGCCCCAGATGAATGTCAGGTGAACTGGGGTCAAAGCCTTCTTTAAGGCGGAGTTTACGTCCCGAAAGGAGTAGTTTTTTAAAATCTTCTTCTACAATTACTTCGGCTACACCACGTTTTAAAATCTGGTCTATCTGTTTTTCAGATTGGTTCATTCGGTATTACCTCAGTATGTCTCTGGCTTTTAATATATCAACTGAAATTTGGGCTTTCAGGGCTTCGGCATTTGCAAAACAGACTTCGGAACGCAAAAACTCCACAAATTCCACTTTAAGGGGTTGTCCTTTTATGTCTCCCTTGAAATCCAGCAAGTGAACCTCAAGGCGGTGTTCCTCCTGCCCGAAGGTGGGGCATGAGCCTATATTTGCTACGGCTTTATATTCTTTTTCAGCTAAAAAGGCTTTGGCGGCGTAAACACCGTCTGCCGGCAGAGCCAGATAACCGGGCAGGGTAAGATTGGCGGTAGGAAATCCCAACTTTGTACCCCGGTTGGCGCCGCTTTGGACAGTCCCGCGCAGGTGGTAGTTCCTCCCCAGCATCAGCCGGGCTTTGGTAACATTGCCTGTCCTTAGCGCTTGGCGTATAGCAGTAGAGCTGACTATCTGGTTTTCTATTACCACCGGGGATACCACTGAAACGCTGAAATCCATAATATGGCTCAGCCGCCGCAGGGCGGTAGCATCTCCGGCTCGGTTTCTGCCCAAGGCAAAGTCTGAACCCACTACAATACCCTGCATGCGCAGATGGTCCAGCAGGTATCCCACAAAATCAGTGGCGCATATCTCGGCAATCTCAGGGGTGAAAGAAAGCATTATTATACGGTCAAGCCCCATCTGCTCTAGTGCCAGATTACGTTCTTCTAAACTTAATATTAGTTTTATATCGTCCTGGCCGAGTACTTTGCTGGGGTGATCCTTGAAGGTGATAAGGCAGCTTTGTAAATTGCGTTCTTTAGCCTGTTTTTTAAGCTCATTTATAAGGTGCTGATGACCCAGATGGACACCATCAAAAACGCCTATGGTAATAAGGGTATCCTGGTCTGAGGCGTGGAGGATAAGTTCTTCTTCCAGGAGTGTCATAAAAGTTTCCAACCTCTTGCTAAATATTTCGTTTTAATATCTGATAAAGAAAAAGGGGCTTTCCGCAATATGAAACCCCTGCCAAAAAATAACTTTTAAACCTGATTTATACTAACACAAGGCTATATATACGTCAATTTTGTTATATATATAAGGAATATAAGGGTGCAAATAAAATATTTTTGGGCGGGGGACTTTATTCTGGCAAACCGGGCTATTTATGTTACATAAAAAATGGTATAATACTTGACAAACTGTGTTTACAGGAGTACCATTATTATTTGCAAATTATGCCTCCAAAAAAAATGTCAAACCAAAAACAACAAGTTTTTCTTCTAGCCGCATTATTGTGCGCTTTCGTTTTTTAGCGCAACGACGTCCCTTGAGATTATAATAAGGAGCAAACATGGTATCTATGTTACCGAAGGCCGACGCCGCCACTGGTGTAATCCGCAAATCTTATGCCCAACTACCCGAGGTTGTCAATGTACCTAACCTGATAGAGATGCAGTTGCAGTCTTTTGTCTGGTTTCAAGAGGAGGGTCTCCGTGAGCTGATTGAGGAGATTTCTCCCATCAAAGACTTCGTGGGTAACAGGCTGGAGCTGGAATTCATAGGCTACGAATTCAGAGAGCCCCGTTTATCCGAATACGAATGCACCCAGCGTGACCAGACCTACTCTGTACCCCTGTACGTAAAGGCCAGGTTGATTGTAAAAACTACCGGTGAAATCAAAGAACCCTTTGATCTGTTCTTTGGGGATATTCCCCTTATGACCGCCTTGGGTACATTTATCACCAGCGGTACCGAACGGGTAGTGGTCAGCCAGCTGCTGCGTTCACCGGGTGTCTACTTTACCATTTCAGATGACCCGGCAACCGGCCGTCCCCTCTGCCATACCAACCTTATTCCCAGCAGGGGTGCTTGGCTTGAATTTGAAACTTCCAACCGTGATGTTATTTCAGTAAAGATTGACGGACGCCGCAAGATTCCCGTCAGCACCCTGTTGCGTGCCATAGGTTATTCCGATGATCTGGATATTTTAAACCTGTTTGAGGTTATTGATAATGACCCCGAACGCCACTATATCCAGTCCAGTATTGACCGTGATCCCCTGATAAAAGATGAGATTAGTGCCCTTATTGATATTTACAGCCGCTTGCGTCCAGGTGATCCGCCAAACGCGGATAACGCCCGCAAGCTTATTAATGAAATGTTCTTTGACCCCCAGCACTATGATCTGGGCAAGGTAGGCCGTTACAAGGTTAACCGCCGTCTGGAATTGCCTTCCCGTGAGGTTGGTGAAAACCGTGCCCTTACCCGTGAAGACATAGTAGCCATTATCCAGCGGATTATCATGGTCAATAACGGCCAGGATACTCCGGATGATATTGACCATTTGGGCAACCGAAGAATCCGCACTGTAGGTGAACTTGTTCAAAACCAGTTCCGCATAGGGCTGGTGCGTTTGGAAAGAGTTGCCCGTGAACGGATGAGCATTGTTAATCTGGAAATGGTTACACCCAGTGCTCTGGTTAATATCCGCCCTGTGGTTTCAGCCGTTAAGGAGTTCTTTGGCGGTTCACAGCTTTCCCAGTTTATGGATCAGACTAACCCTCTGGCTGAAATAACCAATAAACGCCGTCTGTCTGCCATGGGCCCCGGCGGTCTTTCCCGCGAGAGGGCCGGCTTTGATGTTCGTGATGTTCACTACTCTCATTACGGGCGTATCTGCCCCATTGAGACACCTGAAGGCCCGAACATTGGTCTTATCGGTTCTCTGGCTACCTATAGCCGGATTAACCGCTACGGCTTTGTGGAGACCCCTTACCGCAAGGTTTATTCAAAACTGAAAAATAATGATAAAAAACTGGTTGGTCTTAAACTGAAGACTGAAATCAGTGAAAAAGGCAAAGTACTGGCGGCTGCCGGCAGTACAATCAGCGAAGACAGCTTCAAGATTATTTCAAAGCTGCCTGAGTGTGATAT
>NZ_JBAZDW010000034.1:0-15748 GCF_041654235.1 Dehalococcoides sp.
GTGCGAAAGTAGTACCCTGTTTAGATAGTTGCTCAAATGCAGAAAAGAAAGATGCTTACACCTATCTGGATCTGAAAGTTTCAGCTACCCCGGAAGGTGTAAGCATCAAAGGTTACCTTGATTTGAACGTACTCACCACTGCACGAACATGGGCATGATAACGTGTATGTAGTTGTCTGCACCCACCGGTTTTATCACACCGGGGCTTGAGGGGCTGGTGACTTCCAACGCTACTTGCTGAGCCTTAAGCACCCCTAGGACGTCTAGAAGATATTTGCCGTTAAAGGCTATTTTAGCCTCTTCACCCTGAATTACAGCATCAAGTTCACCGGTATTATCACCCACTTCTTCAGAGCGGGCTGAGATAGTGAGCTTGCCGGGGGTGGTATCACCACCATGGTTCATCATCAGCCTGACAATGCCGCCGCCGTCACGGGCAAAGATAGTGGCGGTTTTGGTGGCCATAAGGAATTGGTTGGCATCTACCACCACTCTGGTGGTAAAGCTCTGAGGGATTATCTGGTTGTACTGGGGGAAATTACCCTGTACCAGCTGAGATACCAGTTCAATATTTTTCAGACGGAAAAGTATCTGGCTCTTGGCTGTGTCTACATTTATCACCAGGGCTTCTTCTTCGTCCATGCTGGCCAGACGTGAAAGCTCGCCCAGAGTGCGGGCAGGTATGATTACCTTGGTAGTGGTTTTTACCGTCTCCAGCAGGGGCAATTTATAAACAGCCAGACGGAAACCGTCAGCGGCTGCCAGAGTCAGAGTACTGCCTTCAAATTCGGCGTTTACGCCAGTGAGTACAGGGCGGGATTCGTCAGCCGCGGAAGCAAATACGACTTCACTTACGGCCTGACGGAAGGCATCAATGCTAACCTTGGTGGAGATTCCATTTTCTACTTTGGGTATGGGAGGAAAGTCTTTGGAATCCACGCCGGTTATGCGTGCTTCAAAGCGGGCACATTTAATATTAAGTGCCTTTGACTTGGCATTAAGGCTCAAGTCTATTTTATCATTGGGCAGAGAGCTGACAAATTCGGTCAGGAGCTTGGCAGGTATGGTAGTGCTCCCTTCCTCCTCTATCTTGGCTCCTATCCAGCAGCTGATAGCCATTTCAAGGTTGGTGGCGGCCAGTTTCAAACGGCCGTCATCAGTTGAGATAAGGACATTGTTTGTAATGGGCAGGGTAGTTCGGCCGGCAGCCGCTTTCCCAACAATGTTCAGGCCCTTGTTTAGATTTTCCTGTAAGCATGTAAGTTTCATATGCACCCCCGGGGTTATTTACTAGTCTTTCAGTATATCCCAAGAATGGCACTTAAACAAGAGATTTTTGTGCCCGAATGAAGTTAGTTTTCAGTTTATCTGAAGAGAAAAAGGGGCTTAAAACAAAGGAGAGACTGTGTTCAGGGTTTTTGCTGGTTGTCTTAAGCAAATAATCAGCAATTTGCCAGTTTGGCAAGCATGAGGCAGGCTTTTTGGGCGGCAATGGCCCGGTGAGAGAGGCTGTTTTTAATTTCAAGGGGAAGTTCGGCCATGGTTTTACGGTATTCGGGCAGGTAAAAAATTGGGTCGTAACCGAATCCGTTCACCCCATGGGGTTCGGTGGCTATAAGGCCTTCACATGAGCCCTCAATGGCGGGCAGGGTATGTCCCGGCTGGACAATGGCTATTACACACCGGAAACGGGCGGTGCGTTTGTTGGCGGGTATGTCTTCCATTTTAGAAAGCAGGTAATCATTTCTATCTGTATCAGTGGCGTTTTCCCCTGCATAACGAGCGGAATATACGCCCGGTTCGCCACCCAGTGCGTCTACTTCCAGCCCTGAGTCATCTGCCAAAGTAAGAAGCCCGCTTGCTTCCGCCAGAGCGGCGGCCTTCAAGCGGGCGTTCTCTTCAAATGTAGTGCCGGTTTCGGCAACTGTTATTTTTATACCCAGTTCTGCCGGAGTAACAACCTCAAATCCGCAGCCGCTTAAGAGTGATTGGTACTCTTTCAGCTTGCCCGCGTTATTGCTTGCCAGCAGAAGCTTGGGCATAAACTAGTCTTTCAGGGGTTTAAAGCGTCCGGCCAGTTTCTTGGATACCTGAGGCATGGTGGTATATTCCATTTCCTCAAGGGGCAGGCGATGGGGCTCAAACGGACCGTGAGAGCGCATCATATCTGCCATGTCCAGTGACTTCTGACGGGCGTTGTCAAAGGATTTGTCCTTGAACATATCACGCGGGCCAATAAGCATGCCGTTTGACAGTTGGAAGCCCAAAGCGGTTACCCGGGGCGGGCCGTCAAAGCGGGTGGGGGTGCTGTCCTCTACTGAGACAGGCATAATGGGGCCGTTGTGTGAGCCGCGCATCCAGCCTTCTACCAGATAGGGCTGAGTGAAGGGTTCAAGTATTTCACCCACCGCCGGGAATGCACCCTGAGCGCGGACAATACAAACCGGATCATCTTTGCCCACGTAGCGACCGGCCAGCAGGGCCAGCTTCTGGGTGGAGGAAACAGCCGCAATCTCTCCCTTGCGGGTGGAGACGCTCTTTATGGCAAAGCGGGAAGGAGCGCCGATAAAGACCAGCAGGTCATAAATTTCTTCAGGGGTATTAAAGGTAATACCCTTGCTTTCCTTTACGTCATGAACTTCAAAGGAAAAGCCGTCATGCATGTTTTCAGCTATGACCAGACCGATAGTGTTAAACGGGTCTGCAAACATCTTGTAAAGAGGCAGATTCCAGGCACCGGATGAGGTTTTATCTGCCATGAAGATGATGATAGGTTCTGAAGGCCGTTCATCAATCTCCATTTCGGCTACACCGGGCCCCATGCCTTTTACGTTTCCGGAGAAGGCATCACACAGCAAGTCCTGACCGGCGCCGTATAGCTTCAGCTCTTTGGCAACTTCGGTACAGCTTACAAAAGTATCCCATGCCATTTCATGGATAACTTTATTATTTATACCCTTCTGGTGGGTCATGATAAGCTGAAGGTCGTCACCGCACTTGGTTATGTGGTAATCAATCAGCATGCCCTTCTTTTTGGCTTCTGCCAGATGCTTTTCAGCTCTGGCCAGACACTGCGGGTGTGAGTCCGAATGGCCTACAAAACCGCCGATATCTGCTTTAATAACACTCAGGGTTACTTTCATTATTCTCTCCTCGGTGAAGATTAGTAGTCTATACCTTTACGGGCTTTGATGCCCCTAGTATACGGGTGTTTGACTGCCTTTATCTCAGAAACCAGGTCAGCCAGTTCTATAAGTTCAGCCGGAGCACCTCGCCCGGTCATAATCAGCTCTACATACGAAGGTTTGGTATTTATCATCCGGATAACCTGCTCAGTGGTTACCAGACCGGCAGTCAAAGCTATCATTATTTCGTCCATGACTACCAGGTCATATTGCCCGCCGGTTACTGCTTCGGAAGCGGCCTCAAATGCCCGCTCCGCCTGTTTGCGGGTTTCTTCAGATATATCTTTGAGTATCCAGCCGGCTTGGCCGAAACTCTGCAGAGTTACGTTCGGCAGGGAAGACAATATTTTGAACTCACCATGGTCAAAACGCTTGCCTTTGGCAAAAAAAATAAGGCAAACCCTTAGTCCGTGACCGGCCGCTCTGACAGAATTCCCGACTGCAGCCGAGGTTTTACCCTTGCCCTCACCGGTGAATATAGATATAAGGCCTTTTTCAAGGTAAGGGGTATGGTTTGTTGCCAAAAAATCCTCCCAAATATGTGGCTTGGCGCCGAAGATAAAGTTTAACAGTGGCATACGGGACTGTCAAGCCAAACTGTTGTTATCCATGTTTATAGCCAGCTTTATTTGGATCTGCAAGTTACACGTTGCACCCGGCAGGGCTAAAAGCTAGAATGATATCCATATGAGAATAATACGTTTTAGCCTTTCTGGCAAGCGGGCAGGATATGCAGTGCTTGAAGATACAAAGCTGAAGGAACTGAAGGGCAATCCTTTCGGCAAAATTGTTTTTTCAGGCAATGTTTTTGATATTTCAGAGGCCAGGCTTCTTCCGCCGTCAGTTCCGTCAAAAATAATAGCCATTGGTTTAAACTACAAAGCTCATGCCGGAGAGATGGCAGAAGACTTGCCCAAATTGCCCCTTATATTTTTTAAAAATGCCAGTGGGATTATCGGCCCGGAAGATAACATAATAAAACCTGGTCAGTCTGAACGGGTGGATTATGAAGGGGAATTGGCGGTTATAATAAGAAAGAAAACGCGCAATATAAAGCCTGAAGATGCTTTTGACTATATACTGGGGTACAGCTGTTTTAATGATGTAACGGCCAGAGACCTGCAGAAAATAGACGGGCAGTGGTCACGCGCCAAAGGTTTTGATACCTTTGCCGTCTGTGGCCCGTGGATAGAAACAGAGCTTGACCCGCAGGTGCAATTGCTGGAAACCTATCTGAACGGCAAGCTTAAACAACGCACTTCCACAGCGGATATGATATTCAGTATCCCCCGTATAGTCAGCTTTATATCAGAGGTGATGACTTTGCTTCCGGGGGATATTATTGCAACCGGTACGCCTTCAGGTATCGGGCCAATGAAACTGGGAGACAGGGTGGAAATACGTATTTCAGGTATCGGCAGTCTGGTAAACCACCTGGCCCTGAAATAAGTTTCCGGTGGTCAAATATTTTTTAGGAAATCCAGATAGCTTGTTTAATCCCGGTAGGCTTACAGTATCTTGAAATACATTCTGGTATCCTGCCGGTTCAGGTATATCAGGCCGAATATGCCGGCGGCTGTACCCAGAGGAAATAAAAGCAGTGAAGCTCCGGCTTGGTACAGACTGAACAGACGCCCGTATTCCCTGCCGTTTAAAAGACCTATGCCGCCGATAAGTGATACCAGAAGATACGTGCCGATGAAAAAAAGGAGTATGCTTAGCCCCCAGGCAGCTCCGGTGCGGGCGTAATCATACAGCCAGGCCATGGCAGGTAAAAAGAACAGAGATATTAGCAAGACACCTGCCAGACTGAGAACAGCTGCAAAAAACTGCCAGATTGCCAAAATAAGTATACCGTCAGGTCTTTTCATATGCATGAAACCACAGATAATATTAGCTTCTTTGGCCTATATTAGATGCCCCAAGGCTCTTAGTCAAGGGATTTTTATTCCTGCCGGAACGTCAACTTGAAAGCAGAGGCGTTTGTGATATAATCATGCACGGTTTTGGTTGCAGGCATGCTGCCTGCGGCCTGTAATATTTTAAGGGAGAGCCCGCCGGTTTCCGACAGTGTTTGTGACTGCCGAAATAAAAAGCGGACATTCCGGGAGCAACGAATGCTTAATAAAGGTGATATGGTTTCGGTTACTTACAGGGTAGGTTGGGACCAGTCCGGTCAGGCTATGCTTGAGACACTTGAACATTGTACTGTAGAAAAGTATAAAGACGGCATTTTGGTCGTAAGCTATGCTACCAAGAAAGACGATTACGTGGAAATTGTCAACCGGACATTTGATGTTAATTCCCCGGAGTTTGTCGGCACCGTAGCTCTCTAAAGCCCCTGTTCTTCGGCCTTCTTTTTCAGTTCGTAGAGTTTGTTGAGAGCCGCAAGCGGCGTAAGCGACTCTATTTCCAGTTCTTTTATTTCTTCTTCAAGCACCGAAGTCTGCCCCGTCATGGGTAGTTGGAGTTGGGGCTGGCAAGTGCGGCTTTTTGGCTGTTTCTTAGCGGGGTTTTCAAGCTCGGTCAGTACTTCGTAAGCCCGTTTTATAACCCACTTGGGCAGCCCTGCCAGTTTTGCCACGTGAATACCGTAACTTTTGTCTACTCCGCCGGGGACTATTTTATGCAGAAAAACTACTTCACCCCGGTCTTCGCTAACCGCAATATTATAGTTTGTTACTCTGGGCAGATAGCTTGCCAGTTCCACCAGTTCGTGATAGTGGGTGGCAAACAGGGTTTTGGCCGTAAGAGATGGCTGGGAGTGGATATACTCCACTACTGCTTGGGCAATAGCCAGCCCGTCATAGGTACTGGTGCCGCGGCCTATTTCGTCCAGTATCAGCAGGGAACGGCTGGTGGCAGTATTCAGTATAGATGCCGTTTCCACCATTTCCACCATGAAGGTGGACTGCCCGGCACTTAAATCCTCTCTTGCCCCGATGCGGGTAAAAATACGATCAGTCAGGCAGAGTTCGGCGGTTTCTGCCGGAACGTAAGAACCTATCTGGGCCATCAGCACAATAAGGGCGGTCTGCTTTAAATAAGTGGATTTGCCGGCCATATTGGGTCCGGTCAGGATTATTATCTGGCAGTCTTCAGCTGAAAGGGAAATATCATTAGCTACAAAACTGCCGTATCCCAGCCCCTGTTCCACCATGGGGTGGCGGCCTTTTCGGATATCCAGGCGGTTTTCAGGGTGGAATACCGGACGGACATAGCTGTTTCGCACTGCCACCTCGGCAAAGGCTGAAAGAACATCCAGAGCTGCCAAAGCGGTGGCATTGGCCAGTAAAGCGGAGTAAAAGCCCCCCAGTTGGTTTAAAACCTGTTCATAAAGCCCTGTTTCCATTTCCAGCAGGCGTTCTTTGGCATTTAAGATAAGATTTTCGTATTCTTTCAGTTCGGGGGTTATAAATCTTTCGGCATTAACCAGCGTTTGCTTGCGGATAAATTCCGGCGGCACATCCCCAAGATTGGCGTTTGATATTTCTATATAATAACCAAAGACCCGGTTATAGCCCAGCTTAAGTGATTTTATGCCTGTGCGTTCCCGTTCCCTAGTCTCCATTTGGGAGAGGAAGGTTCTGGCATCTCCCGCCAGCGAGCAGAGTTTATCCATTTCGGGGTCAAAACCTGCTCGTATTACCTTTCCGTCACCCAGAGTGGAGGGCGGGTCATCCGTAATAGTTTTGTTTATAATGTCCAGCATTTCAGGCAGGGGTTTAAGCCCGTTTAAGAAATATGCAAGGCGGGGCGGCGGCATCAGCCCGAACTGGCGGTGAATGGCGGAGACGGTTTCCAGACTGTTTTTAAGGGATATCAGTTCCCTTGGCAGTATGGTTTTCTGGCGGATACGGTTTGCCATGCGTTCCATATCGGCAATCTGCCCCAATGATTTGGCAAGGCTGGTACGTGCCAGACTTTCTTCAAAAAAGTAGTCTACTGCCGAGAGCCGTTTTTCAATATCAGACTGTTTCAGCAGGGGTTGTCCCAGAAACTTGCGGAGAAGCCTGCCACCCATAGCTGTTTTGGTCTGGTCAAGTATCCCAAGCAGTGAACCCTTGAGTGAGTTGCCGCCGCTTGAGCGGAATATTTCCAGATTTGACAGGGTGTGGCTGTCCATCTGCATATAATCTGCAGTGGTGTAAACCGAAAGCCTTTCAAGCTGCTTTAAAGATGATTTTTGAGTTTCCTCCAGATAGTTTAGCAGCGCCCCGGCGGCTGAAATGGCCAGAGGCATATTTTCACAGCCGTAGGCAGAAAGGTTTTGGCACTCAAAATGCCTTAGCAAACGTTCGCGCGCTATGTCCGCTTCAAAATAGTATCCGTCCAGTTTGCTTATGGTAGCTTTCAGGTGTATCGGCAGGTTTAAAGACTGGTTTTTGGGTAGTATAATTTCTGCCGGACTGAGGCGGCTTATTTCAGCTTCCAGTTCGCTGATATTCGTCTGGGTGCAGCCAAACTCCGAAGTGGATATATCCGCAAAGGCCAGCCCGCAACTGTCTTCTGTCAGGTACAGGCTGAGCAGGAAATTGTTCTGTTTGGTCTGTAGCAGGTTTGGTTCAACCACAGTTCCGGGAGTGACCAGACGGGTTACCTGCCTTTGCACCAGTCCTTTTGTTTCACCCGGTTTGGTTACCTGTTCGCAAATGGCTACCTTGTAACCCTTGTTTATAAGGCGGGAAAGATAGTTGTCCAGTGCGTGGTAAGGTATGCCGGCAAGCGGCACTTTCAGCCCTTTGCCCATTTCGCGGCTGGTAAGGACTATTTCCAGTTCGCGGGCGGCAATGCGGGCATCTTCTTCAAAAGTTTCGTAAAAATCTCCCAAACGGAAAAAGACTATCGCTTCGGGGTAGTTCTTTTTTATATCCAGATATTGTTTACGCAGGGGTGTTGTATTTTCCATGAGCTTACATTTTAACTGCTTGATGGCGTAAAGGAAAGTGATACTTGAAAAAGTTTATCCCTCGGCTCCGTATGCATATTTTTGTTATCTGCAAGGCCATGATGTTACAATTGGTTTTCGGGTATAGCTCTAAATAACTTTCAAGATGCAGGGGGCTCAAATTGCCGGACTTTCAGTTAGCGGTTATAGATGTAGACGGAACCCTGATAAATAAACAGGGCAAAATATCAGCGGCAGATAAAGAGGCTATTGGCAAAGCCAGAGACAAAGGAATTTTGGTTGCCCTTTCAACCGGCAGGGTTGTACCTGCCTGCATGTATCTACTGGAAGAACTGGGTCTGGACGGCTTTCATATATTCTGTGACGGGGCTTTGGTTTACAACCCTGCTACCGCCCAGACCTGCTATTCCCAGCCTCTTTGCCAAGGGCCGCTTCTTTCGGCTATTGAGTTTGTGCGGGAACACAATATTTATCTGGAGCTTTATACTATACTGGACTACTACGTAGAGTACGAAAACTGGTCTGCCAAGATGCATCGCGAATTTTTTCGTATTTCTCCTACCGTTACTGATTTTAAAAAAGTAGCCCTGACGCAGGACGTGCAGAAGATAGAACTGATGGTGCATGACCAGACGGAACGCAGGGGGGCGGAACTCTTCATGTCCCATTTTGAAGATGATTTCCATTTCTCTATTGCCCGTGCTCCGGCTTACCCTGAGGTGGAGTTTGTAAATATTGTCAGTCCGGGTATCTCCAAAGGCAGGGCACTGGAAAAAATGGCTGCCCAGATGGGTATCTCACTAAGGAATGTTATTGCGTTCGGGGACGGAAGCAACGATTTGCCCTTATTCAGGGCGGCAGGTTTCGGAGTGGCTATGGGCAACGCCAGAGCCGAACTTAAAGAAATAGCGGATTACGTTACCTTAGACGTAGAAGAAAGCGGCCTTGCAGCCGCTTTCAATAAGTTTCTTATTTAAATAATACCTGTTTAGAAAGGCAGTTTCAGGTTTCCGCCTTTTTCTGCCAGATAACCTTCGGTTATTTCTTTGGCCATAAGTTTGTCAGTGACTTCGCCTGTCGTATCCCCAATACCGAAAAGCTCAGCCGGCAGAAAGTCCAGATGCTTAAAAAACTCAGGGTTGCCGTGAGCCAGCAAAGCCCCTGTTCCCAGAGTTTTGCATTCTTCCAGTATTTTGCGCACCAGTACCAGAGCAATGCCCCGCCTTACATACTCCGGCATTACTACCAGCGGCATAAGGTAAACAACCGGGGCAGGCGCTTCTTTTGAATCTATCTCGGCTTTTACGGCTACTGCCTTGCCCACTATCTTTCCGTCCCATACGGCTACTTCGTTAAAAGTGGTCAGGTCTTCTTCTTCCAGTTTATTAAACAGCACTCCCAGAATGGGGCTTTTGGTAGCTTCAGTCAGGGTGGCCACCATGTCGGCATCTTCAGGGGTTTGAGTACGTATTTCCAGCATATATACCTCTTACCGTTAGATTGAAACCTATTATACCACTATCAAGTAGTTGAGCGCCTGCTTGAAAAAGCCTGCACTTAGAGCAATTCTTTGATGGATATGGCAAGTGCCTGATTTATGCCTTTTACCTGTGAAAGCTCATCAAAGCTGGCCTGACGGATACCGGCTACCGAACCGAATGTTTTGATAAGTAAACGGCGGCGGCTTGGGCCGACACCGGGTATCCCGTCCAGAGCCGAAGTAAGACCGGATTTCTGGCGGATATGGAGGTGGTACCCCAAGGCAAAGCGGTGGGCTTCGTCCCTTACTCGCTGAAGGAGTTGAAGGGCAGGGGAATTGGCGGCCAGTCTGATAGGTTCGGGCTTGTGCGGCAGGTAAATTTCTTCAAATTCCTTAGCCAGACCTATCACTGCCTGTCCTTCCAGACCCAGTTTATCCAGTGCATCCTTGACAGAGCTTAACTGCCCTTTACCGCCGTCTATCAGCATGAGCGAGGGCAAGCGGGCAAAACTTTCGCCGGCATCTTCCCTATGTACCCTTCCGAAACGGCGGCTGATAACCTCTTTGAGCATGGAAAAATCATCCGCACCCTTTACTGTCTTGATGCGGAAACGGCGGTAATGTGCTTTCTGGGGTTTGCCGTTTTCAAAAACTACCATACTGCCCACAGCATTGGTACCCTGTATGTTGGATATATCGTAGCCTTCTATCCTCTGTGGCGGCAAGGAAAGCCCCAGTGCAGTTTGCAGTTCTGCCAGTGCGTCTGTCAGGGTAACAGATGACGACAGGTTTTTTATACGCGCCTGTTTAAGCTGTTCGCGGGCATTTTCAGCCACTATGTTTATAAGCTCTTTGGGCTGGCCGCGCAGTCCGGCCGTTATGTGGACTTTATCTCCCCGCCTTTGGGATAGCCACTTTTCCAGTATTTCACGGTCAGAAACCGGGTACTGGGTAACTATTTTGGGCGGTATCTGGGTGGAGGAGTGGTAAAACTGTTTGGCGAATTCCGAAAGGATATCACCGGGTTTTTCTTCGCGCGTACCCTGCAAGCAGAAGCTCTCCCTCCCGATAAGCTTTCCCCGGCGGATAAAGAAAACCTGCACCATAGACAGGTCTCCTTCCTGAGCAAAGGCAATGGCGTCCTGTTCCCCGGTTACTCTGGCGGCCAGTTGCTGACCTTCAATCACCTCTTTTATAGATGCTATCTGGTCACGGCGAAGAGCGGCGGTTTCATAATCCAGCCTTGCGGAGGCTTCGTTCATAAGTCTGATCAGTAGTTTCAGTACCTGGTCTTGTTTACCCTCCAGAAAGAGTATGGCTTGTGAGATAAGATGGTCATAATCACTTTTGCTGATTTTACCGGTGCATGGGGAAAGACATTGATGAATATCGTATTCCAGACAGGGGCGGCTGCGTTTTTCAGGTTCGGTGCGGTTGCACGAGCGGAAACGGAAAAGCTCTTTTAGTACCTGCAGGGTATGGCGGACGGAACGGGTATTGGCAAACGGGCCGAAATACCTGCCCCCGTCATCTGCCATACTGCGGGTTATATATATACGCGGCCATTTTTCATTCAAGGTTATTTTCAGATACGGAAAACCTTTGTCGTCCTTCAAGCGGACATTGAAATAAGGGCGATGCCTTTTAATCAGGTTCAGTTCCAGTATCAGAGCTTCCTGTTCCGACCCGGTTATCAGGTACTCCAGCTCATTTATCTGGCTGACCAGCTGGCAGGTTTTGGGGGTAAGGCGGGAAGGGGGCACAAAATATGACTTGACCCTGTCTTTCAAAACCGCTGCTTTGCCCACGTAAATGATTTCACCCTGAGCGTTTTTCATCAGGTAAACGCCGGGGTTTTCGGGTAAACTGGCTATCTGGTTTTGCAGGGTTTCGTTTGGCATAGATAAATTGTACCAACCGCAGAGCAGGTAAGCAAAGGGGCAGTAAAGGCCGATATATTTTTTTAAAGAAAAAAATAAAGCTAAATACCCCTTCCGCGTATTTGACGGCGGCAAAAGTTATGTTACAATACATAAATAAAATTCTAAACGTTTAGCGAGGAATCTGATGCGCGATGATATACAAAGTTTTCTGAATTACCTTATGGTTGAAAAAGGGTTTTCAGAGAATACATCTGAAGCTTACGAGAATGATCTTCGCCAGATGACAACCTTTGCTGACAAAGAGGCTGCCAAATCCGGCAAAATACCCGGCTGGGATAATTTTACCCGCCAGACAATGCTTGCCTATATGCTGGATCTCAAAGAGCGGAATTATGCCATAACCACTGTGGTACGCAAAATGGCAGCTGCCAAAAGTTTTTTTAACTTTATGGTTGCCGAGGGTAAGCTTAAAGAAAATCCCACTGAAAATATCAGCACTCCCAAAGTGGGCAAACCCCTGCCGGATGCTATCAGCATAAGTCAGGTGCGGGCTTTACTCAACCAGCCCGTCAAGTCCGGCAGTTCGGAAGCCAAACGGGATAAGGCTATGTTGGAGCTTTTATATGCTTCCGGCATGCGGGTTACCGAACTGGTAAACCTGAACATGCTGGATGTAGACCTTAAAGAGGGTTTTGTGCGCTGTTTCGGCAAGGGGCGGAAAGAACGCATGATACCCATTTATCCTCAGGCCGCCCAAAGCGTACAGGAATATTTAAATGAAATCCGCCCCAATCTGGTGCGGGCTGAAGCTGAAAAAGCTTTGTTTCTAAACAGGCGGGGAGACCGGCTAACCCGTCAGGGTTTGTGGCAGATTCTGAAAGCCTATGCCCGTGAAGCTGGTCTGGATGACGTAGTTACCCCCCATACCCTGCGTCACAGTTTTGCTACCCACATGCTTTCCGGCGGGGCAGATTTGCGTTCGGTACAGGAGCTTTTAGGCCATGCCAATATCTCTACCACCCAGATATACACTCACCTTACGTCCGAGCATATAAGGCGGAGTTATGAGAAGGCCCACCCCAGGGCAAAATAGGCGTTCTAATATACAGGGAGGAACTTTCTGAAAATGTCTAAAAAACGCGGTGTAGGCAAACTGGCCTATCAGGATAAAAAAGGTAAAACCACCCAGCAACAGCCATCCAAGGAAACGCCAAAGGCTGAAGCTTCGGTTATAAATAAATCTGAAAACGCATCTGTGCTGCCTGTGGCTCAGACTGCCAAACGGAATGTGCCCGTTTTAAAGCCGCCTGAAATCGATTCTGAACTAAAGCTGATGGGTATTCTGATGGTAATTATTGCAGCTGCCCTTGTAGTGCTTTCGCAGGTAATTTAACCGGTATTAGCTGAACCAGACAGATACTTCATTGTTTAACTATTCTCCGGTACAGATACCTGACCCAAAAGTCAGGCATGGGTTTATTTATCTATAAGAGTATAGTTTGGAATAGTATGAATTATAAAAAATGGCTTATTCTGGCGGCGGCTATATTTATTGCCGGCATAGTTACAGGTATTTTTGCTCCGGTGGATTTTATTGAAGACCAACTAACCGGGTTGGAAGACACGGCAAGTGCTTTAGAGGGATTTTCCAGTCTGGGGATTTTCCTTGTTATACTCCTCAAAAATATGCTTGTTTTTCTTCTGGCCTTCGTGTTTTCGCCTTTTTTGCTCATTTACCCGCTGGGGTCTCTTTTTCTGAACGGCTGGATACTTTCAGCGGTGGGGCTTATAGTTGCCAAAGAAGAGTCTCTGCTGGCGGTGATAGCCGGCATACTTCCCCATGGAATATTTGAGCTGAGTGCTTTTGTAATCGCCCAAGCGGCAGCCCTCAGCTTCGGGACTATGGCCATCCGTGCAGTATTCAGCCGTGATGCCCGGTCACAGCTTAATGCCAATTTCCGCCTGAATCTGCGTTATTTGGGTATAGGTATGGTTCTGCTGGTCCCGGCGGCGGCTATAGAGACTTTTATTACCCCGTTTTTGCTTGACAAAGCTCTGGGTATCTGATTTTTAAAATTTAATTAAAACCTTGTTTACCGATATTTGTATGTTATAATTACTTAATTTTTATCGGTAGGTGAACTATATGACAAGTGTCAATCCGGGAAAGATACGGAATGTAGCCCTACTATCACACAGCGGTGCAGGCAAGACCTCTCTATCAGAGGCCATGCTTTACAGCGCCGGGATACTGGGCAGGATGGGAAGGGTAGACGAAGGTACAACCGCCTCAGATTACGACCCAGATGAAGTAAAAAAGAAGATAAGCATCAACTTAACGCCCATACCTTTAGGTTGGAAAGATTTTAAAATAAATGCGGTGGACACTCCGGGATACGCAGATTTTGCAGGAGAGGTACTAGCTGCCTTAAGAGTTTGTGAAGCGGCCATAATAGTGGTCGCGGCATCCTCCGGGGTGGAAGTGGGTACAGAACAGTCATGGAAGTATTGCGAGGCAAAAAAAATGCCTCGCTTTATTTTTATCAACAAAATGGACCGCGAGAATGTCAGTTTCCAGCGGGTAATGGATAGTTTACACAGTCACTTTGGCAACCGTTGTGTTGCAATAGAGATTCCCATAGGCACTTTCAAGGATTTCAAAGGGGTGGTAGATCTGGTAAATATGAAGGCTTATGCCGGTACTCCGGCGGCTGAAATACCGGTACCAGAAGAGCTGAAAGCAGAGATAGATACCCTGCGGGATAAACTGCTGGAAAGCGTGGCTGAAACAGATGATGCCCTGATAGAAAAATATCTGGGTGGTGAAGAAATAAGCCATGAAGAACTGGTGGCCGCTCTCAACTCGGCTATTCTGACGGGAGAATTGGCGCCGGTACTCTGTGGTTCTGCCCTGACCAATACTGCTATTGATCTTTTATGCGAAGATATCTGCGAGTATCTGCCCAGCCCGCTTGACCGCCCCTGCCAGACAGCTGAGGGTGGGGATATAAAGGTGGATGCCGAGGCACCTCTTTCGGTGCTGGTTTACAAAACATCGGCAGACCCGTATGTGGGCAAGATGACCTATCTGAGGGTGCTCACCGGTACGTTGCATTCAAATTCGCAGGTCTGGAATATCAATAAAAATGCCCCGGAACGGGTGGGTCAACTATTTTCCCTCAGGGGTAAAACCCAGGAAACAGTAAATGCAATAGGCCCCGGTGATATGGGAGCGGTAGCCAAATTAACAGTAACAGCTACCGGAGATACTCTGGGTATTCAGGGTCATACTGCCCTGCTTAGTGGTTTTGAAATGCCTGCACCCAGTTACAAAGTGGCTGTTTTCCCCAAGAGCAAGGCTGATGTGGATAAACTGGGCAATGCCCTGACCAGACTCAGCGAAGAAGATTTGACCCTTCAGGTGCATCGTGACCCTGATACGGGTGAAACAATTGCTGCCGGTTTGGGGGAAACCCAACTGGAAGTGATGGCGGAGCGAATGGGACGCAAGTTTGGAGTGGTAGTAGATCTGGCTGCTCCCCGTGTGCCTTACCGCGAGACTATACTTGGTGCGGCCAGCGCAGATTACAAACACAAGAAACAGAGCGGTGGACATGGTCAGTACGGGCATGTAGTTATTAAGGTAGAGCCGGGGCATGGCATTGAGTTTGTGGATGCCGTGGTAGGCGGTTCTGTTCCCCGTAACTTTATTCCGGCGGTTGAAAAAGGTGTCCGCGAGTCCGCCCATGAAGGTCCCATGGCAGGTTACCCTCTGGTAGATATCAAGGTAACACTGGTGGATGGCAGTTATCACCCGGTAGATTCTTCGGAGATGGCGTTCAAGATTGCGGCTGCAGGTGCGCTTAGGAAAGGGCTTTCCGAGGCTCAGCCCATACTACTGGAGCCTATGGAAAATATGCGGATTATTGTTCCCAAGGATTATATGGGGGCGGTAATCGGTGATTTGAATACCAAACGCGCTCAAGTACAGGGTATGGATAACGAAGATGATGAGAGCGTGATTATTGCCCAGGCTCCGCTGGGTGAGGTGCAACACTACGCCATAGACCTGAAGTCTATCACCCAGGGGCGCGGGCATTTCAAGATGGAGTTTGCCCATTACCAGCAGGTTCCGGCCCATATTACCCAGAAACTGGTTGCCGACAGGCAAGCCCAACTGGAGGCGGAAAAGACTTAAACCTGCTGTATTTCAAGGTATTATAGGGGGGCGAAAGCCCCCTTTCTTATTTGGCGGTTATACGGCAAACGGCAAAATGTTTTTTCAGATGGG
>NZ_JBAZDW010000035.1:0-14341 GCF_041654235.1 Dehalococcoides sp.
GCCCAGGCTCCGCTGGGTGAGGTGCAACACTACGCCATAGACCTGAAGTCTATCACCCAGGGGCGCGGGCATTTCAAGATGGAGTTTGCCCATTACCAGCAGGTTCCGGCCCATATTACCCAGAAATTGGTTGCCGACAGGCAAGCCCAACTGGAGGCGGAAAAGACTTAAACCTGCTGTATTTCAAGGTATTATAGGGGGGCGAAAGCCCCCCTTTCTTATTTGGCGGTTATACGGCAAACGGCAAAATGTTTTTTCAGATGGGCAGGGTAAGGGCAACTATTCTAGGTATGCCTGCATAGTCAGAGATTATTTCTAATGACGCTTGGGGAAGGGTGTCTTTTATATACTTTGCGAGTAATTCTGACTGGTGTATGCCTATTTCCAGCAGGGCAGTGCCGCCGGGACGAAGTCTGGCGGGAAGAATGGGGATTAAGCGGCGGTATAAATCCAGCCCGTCTTTTCCTCCGTCCAGTGCCAGCCGAGGTTCGCCATTAAGCAATACGGCTTCGGCTTTGGGTACATAGGGTAGATTTGCCGCCAGTATGTCTACCATTTCGGGCAGGCTGGAGAGCAGGTCTCCCTGATAAAAGCTTAGCCGTTTTTCCAGGCGGTATTCTTCGGCGTTTTGGCGGGCTACTTCCAGTGCATCTTCAGAGATGTCTGCGGCATATACGTAAGCATCTTTGAGTTCCAGTGCCAGAGTGATGGCAATAACTCCGCTGCCTGTGCCGATGTCTGCAATATATGGGCACTCGTAATGCCGGGCAATCTGGAGGGCTTTTTCTATAAGGTGTTCGGTTTCCGGTCTGGGTATAAGCACCCGTTTGTCTACCAGAAAAGTGCGGCCGTAGAACTCTTTTTCGCCAGTTATATAAGCACTTGGTTCACCCTCAAGGCGGCGTTGGAGTGTTTCAAAATAAGCAGTTTCTTTTTCGGGCTTAAGTTCCCGTTCAAGTTCCAGATGGAGCTGTACCCGGCTGATACCCAAAGTATGCCGCAGGAGTATTTCAGATTCAAGGCGGGCTTCCTCAAGCCCGTTATCCTGAAGGAGACCGGCGGCTTTTTGCCACGCCTCCCGGTATTTCATTAGTCCTCGCCTTTGAGGAGTTCAGTTTGCTCATGGGTGGCTAAGGTGTCAATAATTTCGTCCAGATAGCCTTCCAGTATGTGGGGCAGGTTATGGGCGGTAAGGCCTATACGGTGGTCAGTCAGACGGTCCTGCGGGAAGTTGTAAGTGCGTATCTTTTCACTGCGGTCTGCCTGTCCCACTTGGGCACGGCGGCTCTCGGTCCGTTCCTCATCAACCTTGCTTTGTTCCAGTTCCATCAGTCTGGCCCGAAGTACGGCAAAGGCTTTATTCTTGTTTTTTAACTGGGAGCGTTCGTCCTGACAGCAGACTACCAGACCTGTGGGCATATGGGTAAGGCGGATAGCGGTAGCCACTTTTTGAACGTTCTGTCCGCCGGCACCGCTGGAGTGGAAAATATCCACCCGTACTTCATCCATATTTATATCTATGTCTACTTCCTCTACCTGAGGGAGCACGGCTACGGTGGCGGTAGAAGTATGGATACGGCCGGATGCTTCTGTCTGGGGGACGCGCTGTACCCGGTGGACACCCCGTTCGTATTTCAGGCGGCTGAAAGCCCCTTTGCCATTTACCTCAAAAACTACTTCTTTTATAATGCCGGCTACGTTACCGTTTATATCAATGACTTCAGTCTTCCAGTTTTTGAGCAGGGCATAGCGGATATACATTTTGTAAAGGTCAGAGGCAAACAAACCTGCCTCGTCACCGCCTGTGCCTGCCCGTATCTCCATAATAATACTCTTGTCATCGTTGGGGTCTTTAGGCAGAAGTTCAAAGGTCATCTGTTCGTAAAGGTCTGTCAGGGATTTTTCGAGGTTTTCAATCTCTCCGCGAACCATTCCCCGCATGTCTTCGTCCTTTTCACTCTCAAGCAGGTTTTTGGCTTCCTCAAGCTCTTTGGCCATTGTCTTGTAACGGCGGTACATTTCCACTTTATCCTGCAGATCAGCCCGCTCTTGGGCAAGTGTACGCACCAGCCGGGCATCGTTTATGACTTCCGGTTTGCTTATTTCCTCTTCAATTTCTATGAAGCGTTTTTCGCAGTTTTCTAATCTTTCAAGCATTGGCCTAAACCTTTATTTCTTTGATGACAGTTAAAATATTATCTTATAGTCAAAAATTTTACAAAAGAGAGCGGGTACAGCCGAAACTGTACCCGCCGCATAACCTTTAAAACCTGAGCTAGTGTTTGTGGTGTTTGCGTGCCGCCAGCAGTTCGTCGAAAGCCGCTCTGGCTTCATTGACCGAAGTTTCATCGTCAAGGGTGGTGGTATCACCGATAGGTACTTCGTTGGCAACAGCCTTCAGCAGGCGGCGCATAATCTTGCCCGAACGGGTTTTGGGCAGTTTCTCTACGAAGATAATCTCCTCCGGAGTGGCAATAGTGCCGATAGCCGAGCGGAGATGGTGGGTGAGTTCTCTTTTTACCTCTGCAGAGGCTTCCACGTTTTTCTTCAGGGTGACGAAAACCACAATGGCCTCGCCCTTTACTTCGTCAGGGCGTGAAGCTACTGCCGCTTCGGCAACTGAACTGTGGCCTACCAGTGCATGCTCCAGTTCGGCGGTGCTTATGCGGTGTCCGGCTACTTTGATAACTTCGTCAGCCCGTCCCAAAAGCCAGAGATAGCCGTCTGAATCTTTCATGGAGAAGTCACCCGGACAATACCAGCCGGGGAAACGGCTCCAGTAGGTCTTTTTGTAAAGTTCATCTCCGTTATATATGCCCAGCATTATGCCCGGCCATGGTTTGCGGATAGCAATAAAACCGGTCTCATTAGCCGGCAGTATTTTACCTTCAGCATCTACCACTACAGGATCAACACCCGGCAGAGGCAAAGTGGCCGAGCCCGGTTTTAACGGGAAGGACTGGATACCCGGACAGGGGGTAATCATAAAACCGCCTGTTTCGGTCTGCCACCAGGTATCAGAAATAGGGCAGTTCTCATGGCCTATATTCTTGTAGTACCATTCCCATGCCTCAGGGTTGATGGGTTCGCCTACGCTTCCCAGCATCTCAAGGGTGCTAAGGTCATGTTTGGCAGGCAGTTCCTCGCCGTGGCGCATAAACATGCGTATGGCGGTAGGTGAGGTATAGAATATGCTTACCCCGTATTTATCAATAATCTCCCACCAGCGGTCAACCGAAGGATAGTCCGGTGCACCTTCGTAGATAACCTGAGTCAGACCCAGAGCCAGCGGGGCATATACTACGTAAGTGTGCCCGGTAATCCAGCCTACGTCTGCTGTGCACCAGAAGACTGATTCATCAGTGGGTTTGAAAGCCCATTTTAAGGTATTGCATGCCCAGACACCGTAACCGCCCGTACCATGCAGAATGCCCTTTGGTTTGCCGGTAGTACCTGAAGTGTACAGGATAAAGAGCGGGTCGGTAGATTCCATGGCTTCAGGAGCTACATATTTATCGGCATCTTTAAGCAAATCATGTGCCCACACATCTTTGGTGGGGTCCATAACCACTTCATGGCCGGTATATTTAATAACCAGTACATGTTCAATAGTAGGGGTGGATTTGACTGCCTCATCTACTATTTCCTTGAGCGGCAGTATTTTACCGCGGCGGTGGCCGCCGCTGGCGGTTACAATCATTTTTGAACCGGAGTCATTCACCCTGTCTGCAATAGACTGGGAAGAAAAACCTGAAAATATTACGTTGTGGACGGCCCCAACCCGGTTGCAGGCCAGCAGGATATAGACCATTTCAGGTATCATGGGCAGGTAGACGGTTACTTTGTCTCCCTTGCCTATGCCCAGCTTTTTCAGTACAGAGGCATAGCGGTTTACGTTTTCGTAAAGGTCCGAATAGCTGATAGTTTGGGTATCCCCGTTTTCACCCTCCCAGTAGATAGCTACCTTGCTTTTACGCCAGCTTTTGGCATGGCGGTCTACGCATTGGTAAGACATATTCAGCTTGCCGCCTACAAACCAGCGGGCATAAGGCGGATTCCAGTCCAGTACTCTTTCCCATGGCTTTTCCCATGAAAGCACATCTGAGTGTTTTGCCCAGAAAGCCTCAGGGTCAGATAGCGAGCTGTTGTATAGATCCTGGTATCTTTTAAGTGGCCAGAAATAGGTCTTGGTAGGCAGATTTTGCGTGTCAAACTTCTTTTCTTCGGTACTCATGTCTTTTCCTCCTCTTGTCTCTGATTAGATCATAAGGATACCCGGGCAGACTTTGCTGCCGGGTTCCGGCGCGCAACCGCATTCGGCGGTCACATTGTCTCCCAACACCACGTTTTCATATTTGCCGCCGGCTTTCAGGTGGCAATGATTGGCAATGATGGACGAAACAACTTTACATTCGGTTCCTATGGTCACATTCCGCCAGATAACAGATTCGGTAAGGGTAGCCTCATCTTCAATCCGGCATTCCGCGCCGATAACTACTGGCCCTGTGATACGGGCATTTGCGCCTATAACACAATTTTCTCCCACCAGTACCGGCCCGCTGATTTGGGCTGTGGGGTGAAGCTGGCAACCGCGGCCAATGATTATTTCATTACCTCGGCTGAAACCAAAATCTCCGCCCTCGCCGCAGAGTAAATCCCTGTTTAGCTGGGAGTATTTTTCGGGGCTGCCAATGTCTATCCAGTATGCACTGGAAGGATAGGCATAAACCGCCTGGCACTCATTCAGCAGGCGGGTGAAAAGTTGTCTTTCAAAGCTGTGGTTCTCACCCTCAGGTATATATTTGAGTACTTCGGGTTCAATTAAATATGTACCGGCATTTATCATATTGGTTGTTATCTGGGAGGGTGACGGTTTTTCCAAAAAGCGGCTTACCCTTCCGTCAGGTGTTGTTTCCACCAAACCGTATTTGGTAGGGTCATCTACCGGTGTCAGGGCTATGCTGACCAGTGCTTTTCTGTCTCGGTGTGATTGCAGCATAGCGTCTAAATCCAGATGGGTAAAAATATCCCCGTTCAGAGTGAAAAAAGTATCATCCAAAAACCGCTCGGCATTTTTTATTGCTCCGGCTGTGCCCAGAGCCTCATGTTCAACCGAATAAACCAAATTAACTCCAAGGCTCTGCCCGTTGCCGAAATACTGTTCAATGGGGGCAGCCAGATGCCCTTGGGTAAGGATAATATCTTTGATGCCGTAAGAAGACAGGTGACGCAGAACATGGCTGAGGAAAGGTACATTAAGTACCGGGACCATGGATTTAGGCGTGTTTATGCTCAGTGGCCGAAGCCTTGTGCCCTGTCCACCGACCAGAATAATAGCTTTCATCGGTTCTTGTTCTCTTCTAAGCAAATTCTATAAGCTAAGAGGGATAGGGTACAGGAAAAGGATAACAGATGGATAAGTGTATATTGCAATGAGAACTTATCTTAATATATTCGGGGCGGTTAAATCAAGTTTAACCAAAACTGATGCGTTGCGTTATATATTGGTAGAATCTATAATTATGTGACTTTCTTTCCGCAAAGAGGTTAAGACATTTGCGGAGAAGGGATTTATGGACAACAAACTGCCCTTTCTGGAATGGGGGTTGTTTTAAGTACCAGGATAATATTAGGGGGATAGACAAAATTGACTAAAAAACCGCAGCAACCCGTAAAACGCCATTACAGCAAACATCAGGTAGCAAAATTTGAAGCCCAAAGGAAACGCCAGAGGATAATCTTTGCCACCGGGCTTTCGGTGATAGGCATTGTTTTGGCTCTGGTGGGTATCGGTGTATACAAGGGCTGGTATGTAGATCAGTACAAACCCATGCATACTACTGTACTTACCGTTGGAGATACCAAATACAACGTTGCTTATTTCGTAGACGCCCTCAGGCATTTTACTGGCGGTGATTCCCAGTATGCCTATTATTTTATAGATGCAGTATCTGAGCGAATCCAGCTAAACCAGCTTATGGTAGAAAAAGCATCTGAAATGGGTTACACCATATCTGATGACGAAATAGATGCCGCTATAGAGGAAAACAGCCTGACAGATGTGCCCGCCGTACGGGATATTGTACGGGCAAGCTTGCTGACTGATAAACTGAAGACCGAATATTTTGATCCTCAGGTGCCCCAGACCGCTGAACAGCGTGAGGCTCTGGCTATGCTCCTTGAGAGTGAAAACGCCGCCAGTGATGTACTGGCCGGTATAACCACTGATGAAGAATTTGCCGCTAAAGCTGTCGAACTGTCTCTGGAATCAAATACCAAAACTGACAGCGGCAGTATAGGTTTCAAACCTGCCGGTACCATAACTTCCCTTTACGGTTCAGAGATATTGGAAAAGTATATTTTCTCAACCGAAGGGTATGACTATGCTCTGGTACAGGATGCTGACGTAAGCAAACAGAGGGCTTACTGGCTGATAGAAGTGCTGGAACGCAAGACTGATTCCGAGCAGATTCACACTCTGGGTATGCTGTTGCCCTCGGAACAGGTGGCACTTGAGGTAAAAGCCCGATTGGCAGCCGGTGAAAGCTGGGGGGATTTGGCGGTTGAGTTTTCACAACTGGCCAATGTAGAGGAAAACCAGGGCGATATGGACTGGATAACCTTCTCAAGCGTACCTGAGAACGTGGCTGATATTATCTTTGCCACTGATGTAGAGCTGAATACCGTTCTTGACCCCATTCAGGACGATACCAATTATACTCGCGGCGGTTGCTGGATAGTAAGGTTAAAAAGTATTGATGAAAACCGCCAGCTCAGCGAAGATGACCGGAAACTTCTTATAAGTGACAAACTGGACCAATGGACTGCCGACCTGAAGGCTGCCAATCTGGACAAGCTGACCAATACTTTTAGTGACGAACTTATTACCTTTGCTATAACCCAGCTAGACAAATAGGATAGGGGACAATTCCAATGGAAAAAAAGTATATAGGGGTAGGAGTTATCGGTCTGGGAGTAGTAGCCGGACAGGTGTCCAAAGTGCTTTGCGAAAGGGAAGAGTTCCTTTCTGCCCAGCTGGGATTTCCCCTGAAACTGAAAAAAGTTAAGGTTCTCCCTCAGGATATGACCCGCCCTTTGGCAAAGTCTTTGCCGGAAGGCGTGCTGACTACTGATGAAGATGACTTTTTTAATACCCCCGGTCTGGATATAGTGGTAGAGGCTATCGGCGGGGAATACCCGGCCTTCAACCTGCTATCCCGCGGACTGAAAATGGGCAAGTGCGTAGTTACCTCTAATAAAGAGGTTATAGCCAAGCATGCCCCGGAACTGGTCAAACTGGCCAAAGACAATAACGTTGGTCTTCGCTGTGAAGCCAGCGTGGGCGGTGGCATACCCCTTATTTCACCTTTCCAGTATGATCTGGCGGCTAACCATATAAAGGGTATTTACGCCATTATCAACGGGACCACCAACTATATTCTGACCCGTATGGCCAAAGAAGGGCTGGACTTTGCAACTGCTCTTAAACAAGCCCAATCTCTGGGTTATGCCGAAGCTAATCCCTCTAATGACATAGAGGGCACAGATGCCGTGTATAAACTGGCCATTATGGCTTCCATAAACTTCCAGTGCGTGGTAAAGCCGGAAGATATTTACCGCGAAGGCATTTCCCGCCTGACCAGCCGTGAT
This sequence comes from Dehalococcoides sp., assembly GCF_041654235.1. Lineage (NCBI taxonomy): Bacteria > Bacillati > Chloroflexota > Dehalococcoidia > Dehalococcoidales > Dehalococcoidaceae > Dehalococcoides > Dehalococcoides sp. The sequence goes on from NZ_JBAZDW010000035.1 coordinate 7,651, forward strand.
TTCTGCTATGCAGACGAACTTGGGTTTAACATAAAATTGCTGGCTATTACCAAACCCGGCAACGGGCAGATAGAAGCCAGAGTTCACCCTGTGTTTTTACCCAAAGATGATTGGCTGGCAAAGGTGGACGGGGTTTTCAATGCTGTTCTGGTAGAGGGAGATTTGGTTGGGCCGGTTCTCTTTCAGGGGCAGGGGGCGGGGGCTTTGGCCACTTCCAGTGCAGTAGTGGCCGATGTATTGGCCGCCGCTCAGGATATCCACCTTGGGGTGGGCAACCGCATGCGCTGGAATATGGACAAACCGCTTGGCATAAAACCCATGAGTGATATTCTCACCCGTTACTACCTGCGGATGACTGTTACTGATTCGCCGGGTGTGCTGGCTCTTATCGCCAAGGTACTGGGTGACCATAGTATCAGTATTTCGTCTGTAATCCAGAAAGAAACAGACGAGAAAAACCTGACTGCCGAGATAGTTATCATGACTCATCCCGCCAAAGAAGCTTTTGTTCAGCAGGCGCTGGTGAAGTTGGGCGGACTGGATAAGGTTAAGGAAATCAATAATTTTGTTCGGGTGGGTATTTAGGAGAATATATGAAACAGGGTGTCATTGAACATTACCGGAAATATCTGCCGGTTACAGATAAAACCCCGTCACTTACTCTGGGTGAGGGCGATACCCCGTTGGTACGTTGCCCAAAACTGGAAAAAGAACTGGGGGTAGGTGAGCTGTATTTCAAGCTGGAGGGCTGCAATCCTACTGGTTCTTTCAAAGACAGGGGTATGGTAATGGCGGTTGCCAAGGCTATTGAAGATGGGTTTAAAGCGGTTGTGTGTGCTTCCACCGGCAATACCAGTGCTTCGGCTACCGCATATGCGGCCGCAAGCGGTCTTGAGTCTATAATAATCATACCGTCCGGCAAAATAGCCCTTGGCAAACTGGCTCAGGCTATTGTTTATGGGGCAAAAATCATCCAGATAAAAGGCAACTTTGACCAAGCCCTGCAGATAGTCTTCAAACTTACTGAAAAGCACAAGGTGGCTCTGGTTAACTCGGTTAATCCATACCGTATAGAAGGCCAGAAAACCGCCGCTTTTGAGATTGTAGACGCTTTGGGCAAAGCACCTGACTATCTCTTTATACCGGTGGGCAACGCCGGCAATATTACTGCCTACTGGAAGGGTTTTAAAGAATACCACCAGTTGGGCAAAGCAGCTTCACTTCCCAAAATGATGGGCTTTCAGGCTGAAGGGGCTGCTCCCATTGTACGCGGTCACGCCATTGCCGAGCCTGAAACACTGGCCACTGCTATCCGCATCGGCAACCCTGCTTCTTGGAAAAAGGCCGAAGAAGCCAGAGATGAATCAGTCGGGCTGATAGATATGGTTTCAGATGCTGAAATAATGGCCGCTTATCATAAAATGGCTTCTGCCGGTATTTTTGGCGAACCTGCTTCCGCCGCACCCTTGGCCGGGCTGATAAAACGGATAAAGGGCGGTCAGGATTTTTCCGCAAGCCAGATAGTCTGTGTAGTTACCGGAAACGGCCTGAAGGACAGTGATATTGCTATAAAAGGGGCGGGAGGTTTTTCCGAAACCGAAGCCAGCCTTGGGGCAGTGGAAAAAGTACTGGGCTGGTAGGCTGTCGGCTCAATAATTCTGGAGAATTGGTAAAATGTTTGATGAACAGGCAATAAAACAGTCGGTACAAAATATTCTGGTAGCTATTGGCGAAGACCCGGATAGGGAGGGGCTCAAAGAAACTCCCAGACGGGTAGCCCAGATGTATACTGAGCTGTTTTCAGGTATGAACCAAGACCCGGCAGAAGTTTTGCGGGTTGGATACGAACTTGGCCACCGCGAGATGGTTATTATAAAAGATATACCTTTTTACTCTATGTGCGAGCATCACCTTCTGCCCTTTTCGGGGGTAGTCCATATAGGTTATATCCCCAACATTGACGGGCGGGTAGTAGGAATAAGCAAGCTTGCCAGAGTGGTTGAAATTTATGCCAAACGCCCCCAGATACAGGAACGCATGGCCACCCAGATTGCGGACGCTATTATGGACGGGCTTAAATGTGACGGAGTGGCCGTAGTGATAGAGGCCGAACACATGTGCATGGTGATGCGGGGCATCAAAAAGCCCGGCAGCCGGGTGATAACCTCGGCACTTCGCGGTAGTTTCCATAAGTCACCCGCTGCCAGAGCAGAGTTTCTTTCGCTTATCCAGCACAAGGGCTAATTAAAAGTTTAAAATATATGTGAAATGATAAAAGGGGCTTTAAAGCCCCTTTTCGGTTGTACATTTACTGGAAGAGCAGTTTTATATCTTGACTTCGTCCCAATAGATATCCTGTATATCAAATACCGGCCCGTCGTGACAGACAGTTTTCATACCTTTGGTGGTTTTTACAGCACAGCCGTAGCAGATACCCAGACCGCAGGCCATACGTACTTCCAGTGAAACCTGCACGTCTTTTTGGGTAAGTCCGCTTTCCTTGGAAAGGGCTTTCAGCATGGGCATAGGTCCGCAGGCTATTATCTGGTCTGCATCCGCCAGAAACTCCGCCAGATGGCGGGTGATAAGTCCTTTTCTGCCCATAGCCCCGTTTTCAGTGGTAATATGGCAACTGGCTTCTTCCGGAAGCAGGTGGGCGGGGCAAACCTGAAGCTCGGTTTTGGCCCCCTGTATCAGGCTGACCTGTTTGCCCTGCTTCAAGGCTTCGTCTGCCAGAAAACGGAGAGGGGCTATACCCAGTCCTCCTCCCAGCAGAAGCAGGTGTCGGCTTTGTTCGCTTATCCTGAACCCGTTGCCCAAAGGCCCCAGTACCGAAAGGCTGTCTCCGGTTTGGAGTTTGCTGAGCCAGTTTGTGCCGCTGCCTACCACTGCATACATCAGGGCGATAAGCCCTGTTTCCCTGAGGCACTGGTAGATGGAAATAGGCCGCCTGAGCAGGTTTTCACCGCCGCAGGATAGCATTACAAACTGCCCCGGGCTGGCAACGGCGGCTATTTCGGGTGCTTCAAGCCACATCAGGCAGATGCCGGGCATGACCTCTTCATTTTCAATTACACCGGCTGAAAGCTGGTTTAACTGGGTATTTGTCACTATATTTTCCTAACTGCCGCTTTTGCCCTGGCGGTATTCATTTAAGGGCAAGACTGTTATCTGGCGGTTGCCGTTTGCCAGGGCTTCCACAGCGGCTTTGGCGGTATCCATAGAGGTAAAGCAAGGCACTTTGCGTTCGGCGGCTGCCCGGCGGATATAAAAACCGTCCCGCAGGGGTACTCTGCCACCGGTCATGGTATTTATCACTCCGCAGACTGTGCCGTTACGGATAATATCCACAATATTGGGGTGACCCTCGTCCAGTTTCTTGCTTATCTGCTTAACTGTTATACCGGCGGCGGTTATCATGGCGGCAGTGCCTTCGGTAGCATAGAAATTATATCCCAGCCCATGCAGGGTACGGATAAGGGGCAGGGCTTCGGCCTTGTCACGGTCAGCTATGCTGAATAGGAGAGTGCCTGTTTCGGGCAGCATTATAGATGCCGCCTGCAAGGTTTTTACCAGAGCTTTATTGAAGGTGTGGTCTACTCCCATTACTTCACCGGTGGATTTCATTTCCGGCCCAAGGTAGGTATCCACCCCCACCAGCTTTGCCATGGAGAAGACAGGGGCTTTTATGGCTACCAAATCCGTATTGGGCATAATGCCGTTTTGATAGCCCTGTTCGTTTATAGTTTTACCCAGCATAACGTTTACAGCTATGTCCACCATGGGTACACCAGTTACTTTTGAGAGGAAAGGGACAGTGCGTGAGCCTCTGGGATTTACCTCCAGTACATATACTATATTATCTCCCCCTTCGGGGTCTTTGGAGACTACAAACTGGATATTCATAAGCCCGCGTACGTTCAGGGCTTTGCCGATGCGAATAGTATAGTCTGTAATGGTCGCCAAATCATGTTCATTCAGGTTTTGGGTGGGGTAAACTGCCATGGAGTCTCCGCTATGGACGCCTGCCCGTTCAATATGCTCCATAACGCCGGGGATAAACACGGTTTCCCCGTCTGCAATGGCGTCTACTTCCACTTCCTTGCCCACCAGATATTTATCTATCAGTATGGGGTGTCCGGTATTCAGCTCTATGGCGGCGCTCATGTAGCGTACAAGGTCGGATGCATCACTGACTATTTCCATAGCCCGTCCACCTAGTACGTAACTTGGGCGGACTACCACCGGGTAGCCAATACTGTCGGCTATGCTGAGAGCCTCGTCCAGACTGGTTATGCCGGCCCCCGGTGCTTGAGGAATGCCCATCTCGGATAGCAGGCGTTCAAAACGGCGGCGGTCTTCGGCCAGATCTATAGCCTCGGCTGATGAACCGATGATGGGATTGCTGCTTCGGGTAAGGGGAGCAGCCAAGTTTATAGCCGTCTGCCCGCCGAACTGGACAATGCTGGGAGTGGATTCGGGTGCGGATATGTTTTCATTTTCCAGAATATCCCGAACACTTTCTTCGTCCAGAGCTTCAAAATACAGACGGTTTGAGGTATCAAAATCTGTTGAGACCGTTTCGGGGTTGGAGTTTATCATAATGCTCTGCAAACCGGCCTTTTCTAAAGCCCAAGCGGCATGCACCGAGCAGTAGTCAAACTCTATTCCCTGTCCTATACGGATAGGGCCCGAACCTATAACCACTGCTTTTTTAACATTCTGGGGGATAGCTTCATTTTCATCGTCATAGGTGGAGTAGAAATATGGAGTGGCGGCATCAAATTCGGCGGCACAGGTGTCCACCATTTTGAATACCGGTTTTATATTCCATTCCAGCCTTGTCTGCCTGACCTGTTCGGCCAGTTTGCCTGACAGGGTGGCTATTTCTTCATCTGAAAAACCCATTTGTTTGGCTTCAAGCATAAGCAGGGGGGTCAGATTTTCCTTAAGCAGGCGTTTTTCCATGTCGGTAATATTTTTCAGTTTGTATAAAAACCAGTTATCTACCATTGTTTTTTCATGGATAGCTTCGGGTGTATGCCCGCGGCGGAGAGCGGCCAGTATTGTCCACAAGCGGGTATCATGGGCATGAAGGGGATAGGTGGAAAGGTCATCTCCCATTATCCAGCTACGGTCTTCCCAGAGTACGGTTTTCTTGCCGAACTCTAGAGAGCGGATGGATTTGTGGATAGCCGCTTCAAAACTGCGGTCAATGGCCATGACCTCCCCGGTGGCTTTCATCTGCGTGCCTAAGCCCCGATCTCCAAGTGCAAATTTGTCAAAGGGGAAGCGGGGGATTTTAGCTACAATATAGTCTACTGCAGGCTCAAAACAGGCCAGAGTTTTGCCGGTAACGGCGTTTGGTATCTCATCCAGCCGTTTGCCAATGGCTATCTTGGAAGCCACCCGGGCAATGGGGTAACCGGTGGCCTTGCTGGCTAGGGCTGATGAACGGGATACTCTGGGATTAACCTCAATTACATAATATTCGTTGCCATTCGGGTTTAGAGAAAGCTGTACGTTACAGCCGCCTTCAATACCCAATGCCCGTATTATCTTGATGGAAGCGGTGCGGAGCATCTGGGACTCTTTGTTGGTAAGGGTCTGGACGGGCACAACTACAATGCTGTCTCCGGTATGCACCCCCATCGGGTCAAAGTTTTCCATATTGCAGATAGTTATGCAGTTGTCTGCCCCGTCACGCATTACTTCGTATTCAATTTCTTTCCAGCCGGCAACTGACTTTTCCACCAGTATCTGGTGGATGGGTGAGGCATTCAAGCCTGTTTGAGCCACTTCCTCAACTTCATCCCAGTTATGGGCGAACCCGCCGCCGGTGCCGCCAAGGGTATAGGCCGGGCGTATTACCACCGGCAGGCCTATCATATGGGCAACACGGAGTGCGTCTTCGGCTGTAGTCACAGTTTCCGAAGGAGGAACAGGTTCGCCTATTTTAGTCAGCAATTCTTTAAAAAGTTCGCGGTCTTCGGCGGTGCGGATGGTATTTATGGGTGTACCCAGTGAACGCACGTTGTACTTGGCAAGCACGCCTGCGTCTGCCAGATCTACCGCCAGATTAAGTCCGGTTTGTCCGCCCAGAGTAGGCAGCAAACCGTCCGGCCGTTCTTTTTCAATGATTTTGGTTATAGATTCAACGGTCAAGGGTTCAATATATACCCTGTCCGCAACATTTTCGTCAGTCATAATAGTAGCCGGGTTGGAGTTTACCAGTATGGATTCCACCCCTTCTTCACGCATGGCTTTGCAGGCCTGGGTACCGGCGTAATCAAATTCGGCTGCCTGTCCGATGATAATGGGGCCGGAGCCGATAATAAGAACTTTCTTGGGTTTATTCATCACTTCGCATATTCCTTTTTGCTTTCTCAAATAATCCAGTTCTGGGTTTAGTTATTTACTTTTTGGTTTGCTTTATCATTTCCACAAACTGTTTAAACAGATAAGTGGAATCCATCGGGCCGGGTGAGGCCTCAGAGTGATACTGGATAGAGAATACGGGCAGTTCACGGTGGCGAAGCCCCTCCACAGTACCGTCATTCAGGTTAAGGTGACTGACTTTCAGGTCATTTTTCAGGGTGACAGGGTCAATGGAGTAGCCGTGGTTTTGCGAGGTTATATACACCCGTCCGCTCTCAAGGTCTTTGACTGGGTGGTTTCCACCCCGGTGTCC
>NZ_JBAZDW010000036.1:0-13948 GCF_041654235.1 Dehalococcoides sp.
AAATACGCCGTTATTGACATCCAGACCAGCAAAAGTGGCGGTGCCTGCGCAGTCGTATTTATTGGCTCCGGCATAACCGATATCAAGAGTTACTATAATGTTGGTACCGGTAAGAGGAGCAATGGCCCAGGCATTATCAATAGCCCATTGATAAACACTGGAGAGCTGGTTCCAAGTTGTACCGCCATCTTTAGTGGTATAAATAGCGGTACCATCGGTATAGTACAATTCGTTGGCATTAACGGGAGAAGCCACCAAGTCATAAATTATACCGGTGGTAGCAATGGTGAGTTTTTTCCAAGTGCGGCCTGCATCGGTTGACTTGAAGATGCAAACATTACCACCATATGTAGCAGTGGCATAAACGGCAGTTTTATCAGCGTTCCACACCAGTATACCAATCTCGGTAAACCGGTTAGTGGCATCGCTGACTACATAGCCGCCAGTTGCGCCGGAGCCGGGCAGGGAGACCTTGCTCCAGTCCTGGTTGGCAGCAGCTACGGGGGTAGCGACAGCGAACATGGACAGAACCATGGCAGCAGTCAGGACTACGCCCAGTACTTTACTTATTTTTGTCTTAAACATCGACCTATAAATTTCCTTTTTTATTATTTTATGCAAATGTCTTCATATTATATATGTATATATGAAGACCAAGAGTGGTCCAATTTCGCATCAATCAAAGACGCTTCCCCTTACGGGTGCATACAAATTACACCACCACCTTTCATGGTTTAACCTATCTTATATAATAACACAGGCTGTCAATACTTTATTAGTATTTTGCCCCAATTTGGCTAATAAATACTATAGTTTTGATACCCTCTACGTTTGAAAATATTTTTTTATCCTTTTTAGCTTACATTTCCTTCTGGAGGTTAGCCAAAAATTCAGCATTGTTCTTGGAGCGGCGCAGGCGGTCCAGCAGGCGCTCGTTAACCTCTGTAAAGTGGTTAGCGTCATCAGCGATAATAGCTACCATTCTCCGCAGGAGCTGTACCTGCTTGTAGTTGTCACCCAGCAGAAGCTCTTCACGGCGGGTGCTTGAGCGGGGTATATCCAAAGCCGGGAATACACGGCGTTCGGCCAAACGGCGTTCCAGATGAAGTTCCATATTGCCGGTGCCTTTGAACTCTTCATAAATAAGGTCATCCATGCGGCTGCCGGTTTCCACCAAACAGGTGGCGATGATGGTAAGAGAGCCGCCTTCTTCGGTATTGCGGGCTGCCCCGAAGAATTTCTTGGCGGGGTGGAGGGCTACCGGGTCAATACCGCCGGAAAGGGTGCGGCCTGATGAGGGCATGGCCAAGTTGTAGGCACGGGTAAGGCGGGTAATGCCGTCCAGCAGGATAAAGACGTCTTTGCCGCTCTCTACCATGCGCTTGGCCCGTTCCAGTGCCAGTTCGGCTACCCGGGTCTGGTTTTCTACCGGTTCGTCAAAGGTGGCGGCCATTACCTCGCCCCGCACGTGGCGGCGCATATCGGTTACTTCTTCAGGGCGTTCGCCTATAAGGACTACCATTATATGTATATCGTTATAATTGGTAGCGGTGGCATTAGCTATGTTTTTCAAAATGGTGGTCTTGCCGGCCTTGGGCGGGGAAACAATAAGACCGCGCTGTCCCCTGCCTATGGGGGCTATCAGGTTTATGAGGCGGGTGGCCAGTTCGGTGGGGGTGGTTTCCAGATTTATCAGGCGGTCAGGAAAGGTGGGAACCAAGGCACCGAAATTCGGGCGGCGTTTGGCCATTTCGGGGTTAAGGTCATTGATAGCTTCCACCCGCAAAAGGCTGTAATATTTCTCACCCGGCTTGGCCGGCCTCCCTTGGCCTATTACCATATCACCGGTGCGAAGTCCGAAACGGCGTATCTGGGACTGAGACACATATATGTCTGATGAGCTGGGCAGGAGAGATGCCTGTCTAAGGAATCCGTATCCGTCCGGCATTATTTCCAGAATACCCGAACAAAATACATTCCCCTGGGATTCGGTATAAACCTGAATAAGGCGCATCACCAAGTCCTGCTTTTTAAGGGCAGTTACCCCGTTTATACCCATTTCTTTGGCAATATCCAGAAGCTCTTCGCGAGTCTTCTTTTCAAGTTCACTCAGTTCAAATTGTCCGATTTCCATTGTGTCTCACCCCCTATCTAAAACGAATTATTTGTATTTTGGTTTCTATATATAAAGGAAGCACCTTTAATAAACAAACGTCAGTGTTACTTCTGGACTCTTTTCCAGTCAGCCATGAAACGGGCAACACCCGAATCTGTCAGCGGGTGGTTCATCATCTGCATAAGCACCTTGTAGGGTACAGTGGCAATGCTTGCCCCGGTTTGGGCCGCCTGAGTGCAGTGAAGCGGATGGCGGATACTGGCGGCAATCACCCGGGTTTCAAACCCGTATTCCTTATATATATTAACTATATCATTTATCAGCATCATGCCGTCATGCCCGGCGTCGTCCAGCCTGCCCACGAACGGGCTGACAAAGGCCGCCCCGGCCAAAGCCCCCAGCAAAGCTTGATTAACCGAAAAACAGAGTGTCATATTGAAACGGACACCCTCTTTGCTTAGCTTGGAAATTATCTCCAACCCTTCAGTAGTGGCAGGTATCTTGACCACTACATTGGGTGCCCATTTGGCTATTTCACGGGCCTGTTTCAACATTTCGGCAGGGTCTTCAGCCGTAATTTCGGCAGAAACATCACCCTCCGGCAGCAAAGCACATATCTGCTGAACTACAGATTTATAATCACTTATGCCTTCTTTGGCAACCAGTGTGGGATTGGTAGTTACACCACTCACCACCCCGAGTTTCAGGCCTTTTTTAATTTCTTCAATATTGGCGGTATCCAGAAAAATGCGCATTTCTACCTCAGGACCGATTTATATTCATGCCCGTATTTTTAGGGCGAAAGAGGCAAAGAAGGCTGTTCACCATCACGTATAACCTTTTTGGCAGCATTTATAAATTCCCGGAACAAGGGATGGGGACGGTTGGGACGGGAAAGAAATTCCGGGTGAAACTGTGAACCCATCATAAAGGGGTGGCCGGTAACTTCACAAATTTCTACCAGTTTACCGTCAGGAGACAACCCGCTAAATAACATACCGGCTTTGGAAAGGGTATCACGATAATCATTGTTAAACTCAAAACGATGGCGATGACGTTCATTTATCAGGTTATTCCCGTATGCCTGCCCAGCCATGGTACCCGGCTGGATAACACAGGGATAATTCCCCAGACGCATAGTGCCGCCCTTGGAATCCACTCCCCTCTGCTCCGGCAAGAGGTCAATAACCGGATAAGGTGAATCAGGTTCAAATTCGGTAGAATGGGCTTTGTCTGAGCCAAGCACGTAACGGGCAAATTCAATCACCATAACCTGCATACCCAGACATAACCCCAGATAGGGTATGCCATTTTCACGGGCATACTTGACGGCACTTATCATGCCTTCAATACCCCTGATGCCGAATCCGCCCGGTATAATAATGCCCTGAACATGTTTCAAATATTCCTCAGGGCCATTCTTTTCAATATCTTCTGCATGTACCCAGTCTATCTGGATATCCCGCCCGTTATGAATGGCGGCATGACAGAGAGACTCACGCACTGAATAATAAGCATCTTTGAGTTCCACATACTTGCCAACCAGCGCTATCCTGACTGTCGGGGTGGGTTCTTTAATCTTTTCCACCAACCCGCGCCAGACGCTGAGGTCAGACGGAGAAGCATTCAGGTGAAGACGGCTGACCAGCAAATCCCCCACACCCTCGGACTCGAGCTTAAGGGGAACTTCATATATGGTGGAAACGGTAGGCATAAAGATAACTGCCTTGCGTTCCACGTCACAGAACAAAGAAATCTTGTCTCGGATACCCTCTGATATAGGGTAATCTGCCCGGCAGACTATAATATCAGGCTGGATACCTATCCGCCGAAGCTCGTTAACACTATGCTGGGTAGGCTTGGTTTTAAGCTCCTGGGTGGACTGTATATAAGGAAGCAGGGTGACATGAATATACAGAACATTATCCCGGCCGGTATCATTCCGCATCTGGCGGATAGCCTCAAGGAAAGGCTGACCTTCAATATCACCGACTGTGCCGCCCACTTCCACTATCACCACATCAGCTTTGGAACGGTCTGCCAGACGCTGTATTCTGGCCTTTATCTCCTGAGTAACATGGGGCACTACCTGTATGGTACCTCCCAGATAATCACCCCGGCGTTCTTTGTTTATAACCTCGGAATACACCTGCCCGGAGGTAACGGTGGAATCAGCAGTAAGTTCGATATCTATAAAGCGTTCATAACTTCCCAGATCAAGGTCGGTTTCAGCCCCGTCTTGGGTTACAAAAACCTCGCCATGCTGGTAGGGGGACATGGTACCGGGGTCTACGTTCAGATATGGGTCAAGCTTCTGAACCGAAACACTCAAGCCCCTACTTTTGAGAATATTTCCCAATGAGGCAACGGTAATACCTTTGCCTACAGAACTAACCACACCGCCAGTTACAAAAATAAATTTTGACATAATAACCTGCTAAGACTTGATAAGATGAGAGTAAAATAGAAAGGCAAATCTTGAATCTTTGCCATAAATTTGGAAACCCATGGAAAAAGCAGAAGTCTGATTCATTAAATCGAGTTTTATTATAAAGATGTACCGAAGGCTTGTCAACATCATATATACATGGAAATGCAGTATGCCTTAAACTATACTAACACCAGTTTATTAACTTTGATAATACCCCATTGACACTATTTATACCATCATATTATAATATTAAACAGATATTTCCCAAGGGGGGAATGATATGGCTAATGAAAAAAACTTATACGAAACGCTGGGCGTCCCTAAAACCGCCAGTGCGGACGAAATAAAAAAGGCATACCGTAAGCTTGCCCGCAAATACCACCCTGACTTGAATCCGGGGGACAAGGCGTCTGAAGAAACCTTCAAGAAGATAAATCAGGCTTACGAAATATTGAGCAACCCTGAAAACCGGACCAAGTATGACAAGTACGGGGAGCAGTGGCAGTACGGTGAGCAGTATGAAAAAGCCCGCGCCAGCCAGCAGCAAACCCAGGGCAGTCCCTTTGGCGGATATGACTTTAACTTTGGCAGTTCCGAAGGCGGCGGATTTGAAGATATCTTAAGCCAGATGCTGGGCGGACGCACCGGCAGACGCCGAAGCCATCCCCAGCCTGGACAAAGCATTGAACAACCCATAGACATTTCGCTGGAGGAAGCCGCCAGCGGTACCAGCCGTCTGCTAAGTTTCCAGATGCAAAAACCCTGTGAAACCTGCGGGGGCAGCGGTGCAAAAGATAAAAAGGTCTGCCCCACCTGTCAGGGTACGGGTATAAATCCGGGGATTGAAAGGCTGGAAGTCAAGATACCGGCCGGTGTTAATACTGACTCCAAAATCCGTCTGGCAGGCAAAGGCGGGTATGGACAGGCGGGTGGACAAAGGGGTGACCTGTACCTTCGCATCCATGTTCGCCCCCATGAAAAGTTTGAACGCAAAGACAATGACCTTACGGTAAATGTACCGGTAAACCTGACTACCGCCATGCTGGGCGGAGAAATATTTATCCCCTCGCTCAAGGGCAAACTGGCACTTAAAATACCGGCTGAAACCCAGAACGGTCGCACTTTCCGCCTTAAAGGACAGGGTATCCCCCATCTGGGGAAGGATGGAAGCGGAGATTTACTGGCTAAAGTCAGCATTGTACTGCCTGAAAAACTTACAGATACCGAAAGAGACCTTTTTGAAAAACTGCGCCAGCTTCGGCCGGACAGTTAAAGGGAGATACTCATGGAAAATACCAATCAGCCACGTTATGTAATCTCGGTAGCCGCCGAAATACTGGGCATGCAGACCTACACCCTGCGTTATTACGAACGGGTGGGCATTATCAAGCCATTCCGTTCACAGGGCAGGATAAGGTTATACTCGGAGCAGGATATTGAACGACTGAAACTGGCCAAGACTCTGCTGGATGAGCTGGGCATAAATATGGCCGGGGTGGAAGTGATACTAAATATGCGTAATCGTATTCAGGAGCTTATGTCCGAAAATGAAGCCCTGAAGGAAGAAATACAACTACTCAGAGAGGAGTAAACCCATGAGACAGGAAAAATTTACCGAACAAGCCCAGGAAGCCCTCAGCGCTTCACAGATGCTGGTACAGGAATATCAGCACAGCCAATGGGATGTTGAACATGTACTGCTGGCTCTTGTCCGTCAGGAAAAAGGGCTGGTGGGTGAAATAATCAAAGAGCTGAAACTAAGCTCCGAGGAAATAACCAAACAGCTGGTAGAGGCTTTGAAACGTTCGCCTAAAGCAGTAGGCGGCAATGTTCAGATATACCCCACCCCCCGCATTATCAGCCTGCTGCAAACCGCCAACAACGAAGCAGACCGCCTGCGGGATGAATTCATAGGCACGGAACATCTGCTGGTAGCTATAGCAGGAGATACCCAGGGAGAATCTGCCCGCATCCTGAAGCATTTTGGTATTGATCAGGAAAAAGTCTATTCCGCCCTCCAGAAAATAAGGGGCGGACACCGGGTGACTGATGCCAGAGCCGAAAGCAAATACAGGGCACTGGCCAAATACAGCCGTGACCTTACCGAACTGGCTAAACAGGGCAAGATAGACCCGGTAATAGGCCGTGATCAGGAAATCCGCCGGGTTATGCAGATACTCTCCCGCCGCACCAAGAACAACCCTGTGATAGTGGGGGAAGCAGGTGTAGGCAAAACTGCCATTGCCGAAGGGGTTGCCCAAAAAATTGCGGATAACGACGTACCCGAATCCCTGCGTGACCGCAAGGTAATGGCACTGGATATGGGTGCATTGGTTGCCGGAAGCAAGTTCCGGGGGGAGTTTGAAGAACGCCTCAAAGCCGTAATGGACGAAGTGCGCCAATCTGCCGGTGAAATTATTTTGTTTATAGATGAAATCCATACCGTAGTCGGGGCAGGGGCAGCCGAGGGGGCTATTGATGCCTCAAACATGCTGAAGCCGGCCTTATCCAGGGGTGAACTCCAGACTATTGGGGCTACCACTCTGGATGACTACCGCAAATATATTGAAAAAGACACCGCTCTGGAGCGCCGCTTCCAGCCGGTATATGTGGAAGAACCTACAGTGGAACAAACTATTGAGATACTAAAGGGTATCAGACCCAAGTACGAAACCCACCACAAGCTGAAGATAAGTGACGCCGCTCTGGAGGCAGCCGTCAGGCTGTCCAGCCGTTACATAACTGAACGCCAACTGCCCGATAAGGCTATAGACCTTATTGACGAAGCCGCAAGCAAACTCCGTCTGGATAGCGAAAGCGCCCCGCCGGAAGTAAAGAAGCTGGAAAATGAATTCCGTCAGGCAGGCATTGAGGAAGAAGCCGCCTCCCAACTGCAGGATTATGAAAAAGCGGCTGAACTCAAGGCTGAAAAAATACGCTTGGAAGAAAAGTTCAACACTGCCCGTGAGGAATGGCTGAAACAGGAGAAAATAGCCGAAGAAGTAACTGACAAACAGATAACCGAGCTGGTTTCCTCTATGACCGGCATACCTGTCAGCCAGATGCTTGAAGGCGAGGCTTCCAAACTGCTGAATATGGAAGAGCGTATCCACGAGCGGATGGTAGACCAGGAAGAAGCCGTAAAAGCCGTTGCCGAAGCTATCCGCCGCAGCAGGGCAGGTCTCAAAGACCCGCGCCGCCCTATAGGCAGTTTCCTGTTTTTAGGCCCGACCGGGGTGGGCAAAACAGAACTGGCCCGAAGTCTGGCCTGGTTTTTGTTTGACGATGAAACCGCCATGGTAAGGCTGGATATGTCCGAATATCAGGAAAAGCACACCGTATCCCGTCTGGTGGGGGCACCTCCCGGATATGTGGGCTACGATGAAGGCGGGCAACTAACCGAATTGGTTCGCCGCCGCCCTTATCGGGTTATCCTGCTGGATGAAATTGAAAAAGCCCATCCAGATGTCTACAATTCCTTGCTCCAGCTACTGGATGACGGCCGTCTGACAGACGGGCAGGGCAGAACAGTGGACTTTAAAAATACGGTCATTATAATGACCTCTAACGCAGGCATAGAAACCATAAAACGCGAATCTGCTCTGGGTTTCGCAGTCAGAACCGATGACACCAAAACCCGCCATGACAGCTATGAACGCATGAAAGACAAGGTCATGACCGAAGTCAAAAAGACCTTCCGCCCGGAGTTCATCAACCGGGTAGATGAAATAATTGTCTTCCACGAGCTGGCAGAGGAACAGATACGCCAGATAGTAGATTTCATGATAAAAGACGTTTCCAAACGTCTTGAGGAACGCAAACTCAAACTGGAGCTGACCGACGAGGCTAAGGGCTGGCTGGCCAAGGTGGGTTATGACCCGGCTTTCGGTGCCAGACCCCTTCGCAGAGCCATTGAAAGATACGTGGAAAGCCCGCTGGCGGGCAAGCTGCTTCGCAATGAGTTTAGTGAAAATGCTACAATACTGGTGGACAAGGCGGATGAAGCTCTGAGTTTCAGCCAAAAGGCCGCCTGATACCAGAAAGACCTTAGATGGCAGAGCTGCCCGAAGAAGAAATATCAATATGTGCAACCGGTGCCGAGCTAAAGACCCGTACATGGTTTAAAAAATGGGGAATTTGGCTCGGCGTTCTGGTTATTATAATCAGCATTGCCCTTTCGGTTTGGCTCATCATCCGCCGGGATATTATTCAGGATTTGGCCGGCTATGGATATATAGGCATGTTTGCCATCAGTTTTCTGGGTAGCTCCATTTCCATTGTTCCGGTACCCATGCTGGCTGTCCAGTTTACGCTGGGAGGGGTCTTGCCGCCGCCGGTGGGAGATCCGATACTGGGGCCGCTCTTCGCCGGAGTGGTAGCCAGCTTAGCCGAAGCTCTGGGGGGCTTTTCCATTTACATGACCGGCTATTCAGGTAAATCCAGTCTGGCCGGATCAGATTCAGGCAGCAAACTAAACCGCTTGTACTGCAGAATGCTGAAGCTGATGGAAAGGCGGGGTTCACTTATGGTTTTTATACTTTCAGCTATTATCAACCCTTTTTTCTACCCCATGACTCTGGCCGCCGGAGCAGTAAATTTCGGTATCCGCAAATTTATGCTGATTTCACTGGCCGGCAAGTTTATTAAATGCACTGCCATCTGCTATGCCGGCTATTTCGGCCTGACCCGCCTGTTTGGCCTTGAATAGGTTTGCATCGCAGCTTAAATTGACCCGTTCCAAAGCTTAGCGTATAATAAAAAATTGTCATTCAGATATAAAGAGGCTGTCTATTTTGCATGAATCTTGCGGCGTTTTCGGTGTATTTGCCCCCGGTCAGGATGTAGCCCGACTCACATTTTTCGCTCTGTTTGCCTTGCAGCACAGAGGGCAGGAAAGTTCAGGCATATCTACATCTGATGGACAGGAGCTTAAGCTTCATTCCCAGATGGGTCTGGTTTCCCATATTTTCACTGAAGATATACTTAAAAAACTGGACGGCCATATTGCCATAGGCCACAACCGCTATTCCACCACCGGTTCAAGCCAGCAGATTAACGCCCAGCCCTTTGTAATGGGGCAGGGAGATAATGTTATAGCCATAGCCCATAATGGCAACATCGTAAATTCCGAAGCTTTGAATACAGAACTTACCTCTCAGGGATACACCTTTAAGACATCCACTGATACCGAAATAATCAGCCAGCTTATCCTTTCATCTATTGAAACTGACTGGGTCAAACGGATACGTTATGCCATGAACCGCCTGAAAGGGGCTTTTTCCTGCACCCTTATGACCAAAGACACCCTATTTGCCATGCGTGACTCACTGGGTGTCCGTCCCCTGTGCTTGGGTAAAATTCAGGGCGGTTATGTAGTCGCTTCTGAAAGCTGTGCTCTTGACCATATCGGAGCTGATTTCGTGCGTGAAATAGAGCCGGGCGAGATTGTAGCTATAAACGGAAACGGCATAACCAGTTTTAAACAGCAAAGCTCCAGACGGGCTTTGTGTATATTTGAGTTCATTTATTTTGCCCGCCCCGATAGCCTGATAGACGGGCGTCTTTTGTATTCCGCCCGCCAAGCCATGGGGGTAGAACTGGCCAAAGAATACCCGGTAGATGCAGACCTGGTTATAGGCGTACCTGACTCTGCCACGGCTGCCGGTATCGGCTATGCCGTAGGTTCAGGCATTCCTCCGGCCGAAGGCCTTATTAAAAACCGCTACATGGGGCGAACCTTTATTCAGCCTGACCAGCGTCTGCGTGATTTGGGCGTGAAACTAAAGTTCAATCCCCTTAAGAGCGTTCTGGAAGGTAAGCGGGTAGTACTGGTAGATGACAGCATAGTCCGAGGAACTACCACCCCACAGGTTATCCGCCTGTTACGTAAAGCCGGCGCCAAAGAAGTCCATATGCGGGTATGCGCACCCCCCATAACCAACCCATGTTTCTTCGGGGTAGATATGGCCACCCGTTCAGAACTTATTGCCGCCAGAATGAGCATACCTGAGATACAAAAATACATAGGAGCAGATTCACTTGGCTATCTTAGCCTGCCCGGGTTGATAAATGCCGTGGGGCTGCCTGAGAAGAATTTCTGTCTGGCCTGTTTCACCGGCGAATATGCCCTGCCAGTTCAACTGGAAATGGATAAATTCGCACTTGGCAATCAACGACACAACTGTTGCCAGATGCCTTCACCCGAAAGCTAGTTTTCCACCCCAAAAGAGCTATCCCGCGCCTGATACCGCTTGAAGTTTAACGCCTTCGGCGGTGTTTTATTCGTTGCAGTTGATAGCTATTTCTGATAATCTTAGTTACCACGATTTGAGAGGTGGCCACATCAAAGATACATATGCAGGGGCAGGAGTGGATATAAACTCCGCCTCAAAATCAAAAGAACTCATCAAACAATACGCCAAAGCCACTCTTGGGCCTCAAGTGCTGGCAGGTCCGGGATTTTTCGGCGGAATGTACGAATTCAAGGGTTACAAAAACCCGGTACTGGTTTCCAGCTGTGACGGCGTAGGCACCAAACTGAAAATTGCCGGCGTGCTGAATAAACACGATACTATAGGCATTGACATTGTCAATCACTCTGTCAATGATATATTGACCTCCGGGGCTGAACCCATCTTTTTCCTTGATTACATTGCCATGGGCAAGCTATCACCGGGAAAGATAACCGAGATTGTCAAGGGACTGTCAACCGCCTGTCTAGAGGCGGGATGTGCCCTTATCGGCGGTGAAACTGCCGAAATGCCCGGCCTTTACCACGGGGAAGATTACGATTTGGCCGGATTTATTGTCGGGGTAGTTGAAAAAGAAAACATGCTTATCAACCGGGGCATCAAACCGGGAGATATAATTTTGGGTCTGGCTTCAAACGGACTCCATACCAACGGTTATTCTCTGGCACGCAAAGTTCTGGGTGAAAGCCGTGAATCACTGGACAAATACTATCCTGAACTCGGGCAAACAGCAGGCGAAGCCATGCTGGTACCCCACCGCAGTTATCTAAAAGAAATAAAGCCCAACCTCCTTCTCATAAAAGGGTTAGCCCACATAACCGGCGGCGGCCTGACGGATAATGTCCCTAGGACACTGCCTGAAGATGTGTCCGCCCGTTTTGAAACTAAAAACTGGGAAATACCGCCCTTGTTCCAGCTTATCCAAAAAACCGGTGGAATAGACCGCGAAGAGATGTTCCATGTGTTCAATATGGGTATAGGTATGGTTATAATAGCCGGCACTGAAGAGGCCGGGCTTATTATGAAAAACCTGCCGGAAGCAAAAACCATCGGGGAGATTATTGCCCGCCAGAGCGGAGCACAAGTGATAATTGAATGAGCAGCCGGGATTACTTCAATCAGGTAGCCGACAACTGGGATGAAATGCGTCAGGGCTTTTTCTCAGACCGGATACGCGAAGCTGCCCTTGAAGCCGCAGATGTAAAACCGAACAGCATAGCCGCTGATATAGGGGCAGGCACAGGATACCTGACTACAGGACTGCTGCAAAAGAATTGCCGGGTTATAGCCGTTGACCAGTCAGCTGCCATGCTTGAAAAGATAAAGTCCAAGTTCGGGGTGCGAAATGTCTCCTGCCTGCAGGCAGATGGAAACGCACTCCCTTTAAAAAACCAAAGCGTAGATTACAGCTTTGCCAATATGTTTCTTCATCATGCCAAAGATCCGGCAGGGGTGATAAATGAAATGAGCCGGATACTTCTGCCGGGCGGACGGCTGGTCATAACAGACCTTTGCCTCCATACCCATACAAATATGCAAAAAGAGCATCACGACCGCTGGCCGGGGTTTGAACTGAAAGATGTCAAGGGTTGGTTTGAACAGGCCGGTCTTCAAAATATCCGGGTTGAAACCTTGAACCAGAAATGTACCGCATCAAGCTGCACCTGCCAAGAGCAGATTGCCATAGATATTTTTCTGGCCTCAGGTGAGAAATAAAATTTATTTAACATAAGGAGGGATTGTCATGAGGGCTATCCTAAGCGTCTCAGATAAAACCGGTCTTATCGAATTCGCCAGGGGCTTGTCAGAACTGGGTTTTGATATATACAGCACCGGCGGAACCAAGAAATCACTCCAGCAGGCAAATGTAACTGTTCACAGTATTTCAGACATGACCGATTCACCCGAAATACTGGACGGACGGGTTAAAACCCTGCACCCCAAGGTACACGGTGGCATACTGGCCCGGCGTGACCTGCCCGAACATATGGCCGAACTGGAAAAATACAATATCCAACCCATTGACATGGTGGTAGTCAATCTCTATCCCTTTGTCAAGACTGTGTCGCGTCCGGATGTCAGCCTGACCGATGCACTGGAGAATATTGATATTGGCGGCCCGACCATGATACGGGCTTCTGCCAAAAACTTCCCTAGCGTGACAGTGGTGGTAGACCCCCAGGATTACCCCCATGTTCTGGAACACCTCAAGACCGGCACTTTGAGCCTAGATGAACGCAAGAAGCTGGCCCAGAAGGCCTTTCAGCATGTAGCTATGTACGATACCGCTATCTCCCAATATCTCTGGCAGGGAGAAGAGGGCTTCCCCGAGAATATGACCATAGCCCTTTCCAAGCGCTATGACCTGCGTTACGGTGAAAATCCCCATCAGCCGGCAGTTTTCTATGCTGAAAACAGGGTAGGGCACGGGCAGAACACCGGCATTACCTGGGCACAACAGGCCTGGGGCAAACAGCTTTCCTTCAACAATATCCTGGATGCCGACGCCGCCTGGGGAGCCGCCACTGATTTTTCGGCCGCCACAGTAGCCATAGTCAAGCATACCAATACCTGTGGTCTGTGCAGCCGCGAAGACGTAGCCGAAGCCTACAAGAGAGCTTTTTCCGGAGACCCTGTTTCAGCTTACGGGGGCATCGTAGCCTCAAACCGCAAGGTGACTCTGTCCATGGCCGAAGCCATGAAAGGCACCTTTTATGAAATTATTATTGCCCCCGAATACGAGCCGGAGGCGCTGGAATTCCTTAAAACCCGCAAGGATTTACGCATACTTATAGCCGAGCTTCCCAAACATAATGAGGCCGAAACCCGTTCACTGGATTACCGCAGGGTAAAGGGAGGGCTGCTGGTACAAGCCGCTGATGAACTGGCGGAAAATGCCGTCCAGACCAAGGTGGTAACCAAGCGCGAACCCACCCCTGAGGAAATGTCAGATTTGAAATTTGCATGGCGGGCAGTCAAGCATATCAAATCCAACGCCATTGTGCTGGCTAAGAACAATGTTCTGCTGGGTATGGGAGCCGGACAACCCAACAGGGTAGTCAGTGTAGACATTGCCAAGAGCAAAGCCGGTGAGGCTTCAAAGGGTAGTGTCATGGCCTCTGACGCCATGTTCCCTTTCCCTGACAGCGT
>NZ_JBAZDW010000037.1:0-13602 GCF_041654235.1 Dehalococcoides sp.
GTAAGATACAGATTTCTTTCCAGATTGGTGGCATCTATCACATTCAGGATAATTACTTCACCCTCTTTGTCAGCCGCCACTTCGTCCAGCATCCGTCTGGCCACGGTTTCCGCTTCGCAGGTAGGCTCAAGGGTATAAGAACCGGGCACATCTATAACCTCGGCAATTTCATCACCCAGCTTCATCTGGCCGCGGCTAAAGGTGACCGTAGTACCGGGATAATTAGCAGACATGGTTTGGACACCGGTCAGGCGGGTAAAGACCACACTTTTACCCACATTAGGGTTGCCAAAAAGCAAGACCTTTTTCATATACCGGTAACTTCCACCATTACTTTGGAAGCCATGCCATGCCCCATGGCCAGCTGGGTGCCGTCAACCTTTACGGTAACCGGTCCTTTAAATGACATAGCGCTGATTTTGGTCAATTCCTTGCCCGGCCTAAGCCCCAAAGCTGCCAGACGGTTATTAACCGCTGTGCCGCCCTCTATGCTGCACACCCGGGCACGGATGCCATTTTTCAGGTTTGTTAAAGAAACTATTTCTTGAGCCATATGTATCCTTGTCTATATCTTATAATTTCTGTGCTAAATTTACCGGGAATCTTCATTTTTAGAGCAGCTGGCACAATAACCGCTGAAACGCAGGTCTGTATTCAAAACCCGAAAACCGCTGGCTTCAGGCACATTGCTCAATATATATTCCAGCGGATACTTGAACTCCACCACCTTGCCGCAACCCAAACAAAGTAAATGATAATGCTCACCACCGGTCTTTATTTCGTAGTAGTGGGTATGCTCATCCAGATGGATTTCCTCTATAAGCCCGGCTTCCTTAAGGGTTTTTAAGTTGCGGTAGATAGTCCCCAGGCTAACCCGGGGGAATTTCTTCTGCACTTTCTGATAAATATCCACCGCGGGCATATGCCCCTTGGCTCTAGATAAAACCTCCAGCACAGCCTGACGCTGGCGGCTGGCACGTGTGCCAATTTGGATATTCCCGGGTAGAGAACTAGTCATCTCTCTGCTCCCTTGTTATCAGTAATGATTACTGTTATTAGTATATGACAGGGGATACTCTCTGTCAAGCGCCAATGCATTATGCCCGGATTGTAAGCAATCTGCGTCTGGGGTATGATATAATACATATGGCAGAATACGTAACCCTGACAACTAACCGCAAGGCATTTCACAACTATTTCCTGGAAGAAAAATACGAAGCCGGGATAATGCTGCTGGGCACGGAGATAAAATCCCTCCGAAGCGGCAGAGTAAACATGGGAGATGCCTATGTAAAGCCCCAGAGGGGCGAACTCTGGCTGGTAAATGCCCATATTTCAGCCTACGAGTGCAGCGGACATACCAGCCATGAACCAATGCGGGAACGCAAACTGCTGATGCACCGCAAGGAAATAGCCCTGCTCATGTCAAAGGTCAAAGAAAAAGGGCTGACACTGATACCGGTTCGTATTTACCTTAAAAACGATATTGCCAAGGTAGAGCTGTCACTGGGGCGGGGTAAGAAGCTCTATGACAAAAGGGATACCGTAACCAAGCGGGACACCGAACGCGAACTTGAGCGGGAGGTCAAATACCGCAATTTCCGCCGCTAGTTACCAATTTTTATGGGGACGCGTGGTTTCGACAGGGAAGGTAGGCTACTGGATTGCAGGCTGAGGTGCCATCCACCTCATTAAACAGGTGGCAAAAAACAACTGGCGAACGTGAACTCGTTCTTGCTGGCTAAATAAGACAGCACATCCTGCTTGGCCCCACCTCAACGGGTCAGGTTTGGGTGCCGATTAGTTGAGGTGCCGTTTCCCCAACGCCGATGAGGGGAACGAAAGAAATATCGGCTGGTTTGGCTAAATTAGGCCGGCAAAAGCTAGCCAGACAAGATTAAATAGACGGATAATCCTGTAGTAGATCCTGGGCCACCTTTTCTGGACGGGGAGTTCGACCCTCCCCCGTCTCCACCAAGAACAATGATGAGCCAATAGGCCCCTTGCCAAACGGCTCATTTAAGATACGTATCTTAGAATCCTTCTTGGATACAGCCACCTGAAAGATAGGCTTAAAAGGTGGTTTCGGTTTAACCGCTATAATAGACTTGCTCTTCTTAAAGTCTATATACACGGCATCAAGCATGGTGAGAAGAAGCTTTCTTTGTTCTGATAATGTAGCCTTATCCCATAAAGAGAGGAGGTTCATGATAAGCTTACCCGCTTCCTCGGAAGCATTATAGTCAGAAACTACCAATGACTCTAGTGCCAACCCATATACCTTCTTCTGCCTATTGTATTCATCATCTGATATAAGTCCGTCTATATAAGCCTTAGCCATACGCTTAAGTTTAATGTTAACCTGTTCCCTTTCTTTGGTTACCCTATCCACTTCATCTTTTAAACTGATAACAGATAGCACTTCTTCAAGCCACGATTCTTTAAGCTCTATGGCACTAACCAGTTCTATCATCTGCCTGTCTACTACCTCACAAGGGATGGTGCCCCCGTGGGCAACGCACTGCTCAATGCTTCTTGACGCCCTGTGCTCCCGGTAATACCTTCCGCCATTATGATAAGTCTGAGCCCACATTGGCATACCGCAATAAGCACACCTGGCAAGTCCTTTAAGCAGGTATTCTCTATTAGATTTAGGACAAAGTGTTGAAGATCTGCCCGAGTTCTTCTTAAGGGTATCTTGTACTAAGTCAAAGAGCTTCTTAGTGACTAGTGGTTTATGTACTCCAGGAAGCAACTTATCCCTATGCTTTATCTTTCCCATGTAGAAAGGATTATGCAGAATAAACCTTACCGAAGCCCCGGTAAACAGTTTTGGTCCTGTGGTTAAGTTACCACAGGCATCCTCTATCTTTTTGGTATTACGGGTTCGGAAGCCCTCATCATTAAGCCATGAAGCAAGCTCTGATAAGGTAACAGTCCCTGCAGCATAACGCTTGTAAAGCTCCTTAACTGCCTTACCTTCTCTGCGGTGGATATGCACTCCTCCCGGGTGTTCTGGATTGCATCTCCTCTTCTTCTCTCCATTTTCCTCTTTCTCCCAGCATGACTCATATCCAAAAGGCACAGCTCCGTTGCGCTTACCCTCCACTGCTCTCTGCTCTATCCCCTTCTTTATATGGGTGCTCAAGGATTCGCTGAAGTACTGTGCAAAGGCCCCAAGCATGTGAAGCGACAGCATTCCTTGAGGGTTGGAGTAATCCAAACTCTCAACTATGGAGGCAAGCCCAACATTATATTTACCTAACAAGTTCAAAGATTCTATGGTTACTTTTAAGTTGCGTGACCAGCGGTCCAGGGTATGGACGACAACTACGTCAAACATTCCCTTCTTGGCGTCTCCCAGGAGATCTTTGAAGATAGGCCTCTTATGGATATCCTCTACATGGGCAGATCTGCCTTCTTCACGGTAGATACGGATTATTTCCCAGCCCCTGTTCTTACAGAGTTCCTTAAATAATCTCTCTTGGGCATCAAGCGAGTGCCCGTCTATCTGTGATACTGAAGATACCCTAAGGTATGCAACCGCCCTCTTTGCCTCACCTGTCATCATGTCCCTTCCCTGCATCCCTTGAGGCAACTGCTATCGATACCTCGGCAAGTGTTTTAATAAATTCATTTGTCATGAGCTTTTCAACCTCATCCTCACAAGAGTTGGCGGGCATTGTATACCCCTCTTGTATACTCGTCAACAACTCTTTCCCCTCCCCAGCACTCATTTTTTATCCCTTCTCCTCGTCAAGAAGCCTCTTTAAAGTGGCATAACCGACTCCCAGTTCTTTGGCTGCTTTACATCTTGAGAGTTCTCCTTTTCCAAGACGCTCCAAAATATCTCCAAAACTCTCATTAAAACCTTCCCTATCTGTTACCCTTGGTCTCCCTGTTTTGAGCCCTGAATTCCTGCTTTTCTCGGAACCGATAAGCCTATTCTCACCTGCAAGCCCTTTTGCAAATCGGGAAAGGGAGGAAGCTATCTCATAAGGATTATCGCTCTTAGTTGTATCAAGCCATGGATCGGAAATAGATATGACGCCTACGCCCCATTCTCTAAATTGGAGAAGAGATCTCTTCATATGAGTAACAGAATAAAAAGCAGTTACAATATTTGAAATAATGAGAAGCTTAAAACGTCCCTCCCTTCCGTCTTCAAGAAGCCTCGCCCAAGCCTTTCTCTTTCTTAATCCACTTACCGGCGCAAGATCTGCATATTCCTTATAGACCTTATAACCTTTTCCTTTGGCATAGCGTCTAAGCAAAGTAAGTTGCCTGTCAAGGCTTTCTGTTTTGCCTCCTCCGATTACTCTGGCATAGAGAGCTGTTATCAATAGTCTTCCTCTAATCTCTTTAGTTTCATTTCGAGTTCCCTTTCCTCACTGGTCAGGTCAAGCACATCCCGCAAACGCTCTAAAAGCCCCAGCACCCTATCGTTTAGGTTTTTATAAACATCAAGGGCTTCCTCCATTTTGTCTGCCATTTCTTTGCAGTTCTCTTCTGCCACCTTGCATATCTTCTCCAGCTCACCGGTGTTAAGCACGTATCTGACCTTGCCGTGTGACACTACTGATTTTATGCCGATAGCACAGAAAGCCTGCCCCACGTTAGAAGGAGTTATATCCATATCAAATTCCTTTTTCTCTCTTGCCGATATCTCCCCGGCAGAAGCCCTGGTCGTCCCTTCAAGCGCCATAACATAGGCAGTTTGGAAGACTGCCAGGATATTCCTTGCCCCCGTCATTTCCCTTGCTGCTTCTATTGTCTCTCTTACATCCTCTTTCATTTAGAATTCCTCCTTTGACTGTTGTACAACAACATACATATGTTTTTTCGCCTTAAGAGTCCTCACCACCCTCGCTACCCTTTCTAAGCTAAACCCCTCTCCGCTATTACCTTGGAGATATAGCCTTGATCCGAGATAAAGGCACGGAAATGTCTCCCATCCTCAGGACAAACCAGCAGTATAAACGGCTTATTGGATCTCCTCCCCCTTGCCATACGCACTGATAGTGTCTTAAAACATATCGGGCACTTTACGTCATTCATTCTTCCTCCCTCCTATCCAGATAGAATTTGCAGAGTAGGAAGATAGCGGTGCTCCTTGTATTAGGGTTATCCTGCTTAGACCCTTTAGCCACCGGCATAATGGAACTTAGTGCTTCCCTTACCAGATCAAGCTGCGGACGAGTAAACTGAAGCTGCATATGGTTAAGCTTGGCACTTTGTACTTCTTCCCAAGCTTTTAAGTGGCCAGCCAAATCCCCTTCGTCTATTTGGGATAAAGAGTTTAAACTGCTAGTGGTTTCAGGGAGTATCGAAAGCACTTCATTCTCAGATACTTCAGATAACACCTTCTTTAAGAGTGCTCCTTTCAGTGCTTGGTCGTCTTCACCCTTTAGATCATTTAAGGCTTGGGCGAGTAACATCGCCTCGGTATCGTTAAGATTAAGAACAATGCAGGGTGCACTCCTCCACCCTGTCTCCTTAAGCACCTTAAGGCGTTGGTTGCCGGATAAAACTTCATAAAAGGACTCGACTGTGCTCCTCACCACTAACGGCCCTACCAACCCGTACCTTTCAAGGCTGTTCTTGAGCCTCTCGATACCCTTTTCATCCATACGGTTGGGGTTCCAGGGTGCTTCTTTAAGCTTTTCCAGTTCAATGTATACAGTCTTCATCTAGCCGTTCTCTCCTTTCTTTTTGGGGTACGACTTGGGTTCTACCCTAAGCCTTCCCTTATACTCCTTATCCAAAAAGTAAAAGTAGCGGTGCTTGTGGGATTGCGGTATTACCCGTACCTCTACCCCGTGGGAGTTAAAGTGTTTTATTGAGTGGCTTCCGAAGCTGTGGCTTAAGCTTCTTGAATGCCTCGGTTTACCGTCGCCAATATCAAACATCGGCATTGCCAGGGAAAGCCCGGTATATACCCAGCCCGTTGCCTGGTAAATAGTGCCGAGATGCCCTTGTGACGGGTCGGCATAGCTTATGACAAACTTAGTCTTTGTGTGTTTTCTTAGTGCCCGAAGTGTTACTCCCAGTACCCTTGACTCCGAGTTGGAAGGAAGAGAGTCGGATAACCATAGCCTTGAGAGCGTCAGGCAGTCGGAAGGAGACGCCTCACTAACCATCTTGTAGGCATTAGCCGGACCTGATCCGAAGGTGATTGCCCCTTCAAGCCTTCCTTCAAAGAAAACCCCGAAGGCCAGCTTTGTTCCACCTGGCATGGAGTGTAGATAATGATTACGTTCTAGGATCCTTTTGGCTGCGGTAAAGGGAATAGGTTTTACTCTGAGAGATTGGAGCGCCGCCGTCGGCCTCAAACCGCGTCTTGCATCCCGGCTGGATGCCGTGCTTTCCGTTACACCAACGGCGCATGTTGTATTTGTGTCTTCACCCTCTAGTTTGCACATCTTAGGTCCTCTTCATGTTCAGTGCCCCAAGTTACCTTCACTTTTTCGAAGTCGAAAGCCTCCTGCCACTGCTTTGAAAGAGAGTAAGGAAGCAGTGGGAAAACAGCTCTTTTCCTCTTGTTTCGACTTTTATCCGTTACATCGGTTACATTACGATTGGCGTAGCTTTGGGGATTATCGGTTACATTTGCTGTTTTTAAGGTATTTGTAACGGATAAAACAGGTACTTCTTTTACGTTTGGCTCAAAGCTAGTTGTAACCGATGTAACTCTTAGATGCGGGTTTATAGAGAGATAACGGTTAAAAGCGTCACTAAAATCGTCTTTCTGGTACCCCTTGTAGACATCAATTCCGGAGCGTATCGGCTTGCTCTTTATGCCGTAGGGCTTAAGCATCTTTGAGAGTTTCCGCTGGGAGAGGTTGATGCCGCCGTGCTCGCTCCAGGGGGATTCTTCCCTACCTTTGAGTGAGTCAGTTAAGGCAGAAGAAGATATCCTGTCTAAACCTTCATTTTCCAGTATCTCTCTTATATCTGATAATAGCTGGACATTGAGAGAGTCGTCCTGTCTCTCTTCCCCTGTCATAAGGTTAGTAAGTGCTCCAGTCGCCTTACCGAACCATTCTTTCCCTGCGGAACATGCAATAACAAGTAGAGGCTCACAACAATCGGCAGCCCTGTCATCAAGCTCTTCAGGGATAACGATTTCTTCACCCGTAAGCTTCAAAGCACGGCAAAGCTCTAGGCGTTCTCTTAAATCCTCTGCCTCTTTCCATGCCCTTCTTAAGCGGAACTTCTCTGTCTTTTCTTTATCTATTTTGCGCTTTAGGAGCACAGGTATGCTCCTATCAGCAATAGTTGAGGGAAGCTTGCCTATACCGGCTATAGCCTTAGGGCAAAAGGTAGAAAGGTCTTTATAACCTATATCGGCGCCTTTACCCACGCATATGGAAGACTTGCCTCCCCTGCGGTAACCGCTGTTTAGTATTCCCCTGAGTGTTTCTGAATATTCCTTTTCGCCTTTGAAAGCGGCATCTGACTCATCAAGGAGCAGTGTCGGGCATTCGGCATCGATCTTACGGGCAAGTACCGCGGAAGTTACCCTCCCGGTAAGCCAGGGACTTGCTACCAACACTTCTAGAACTTCGAGCAGCCTTGTTTTGCCTGACCTCTTTTCAGCTGAGTGAATATTGAGATAAGGTGTAGTATCGGCATGATCTATCAGATAGGTGTGCACTACCCACAAGGTAACGGCTACTAACTGGTCAGATGAAAGTACAACATATCTTCTGATAAAGATGGAGATATCATCAAGGAGTGAGGAAAGGTCTGCTTGATCAGGCGGCGTATAGGGAAGTGTATTCAATACAAGCTCAAAAAGCTTCCCTTTAGTTCCACCGCCTGCAAACCAGTCGTAGACATCCTCTTTTTCGTTTAGATCCGGAAGACTTACTATCTTCACTTCTTTAGCAATAGGATAAAGAGAAGAAGCAACTTGCTCGGCGTGGCGCCTGCCCGGTTCATCATTATCGGGAAGTAAAACGGCTTTTCTGGAGGTGAAGTAGTAAGAATACTCACCTCGCCATTTACCTGCCCCCATAGGCGAACAGGTAGCTGTCAAGCCGTGTTCTATGAGTGATTCGACGCCCTTTTCTCCTTCGGTAATAAAGATAAGCTCATCAAGCGGGGCTTTAAGGAGTTCAGGAAGTCGATAGGGGGTTGGAGCGACGCCTTTAAGATTGTATATCCAGCCTCCTTTGCCATTAGGGTGTCTCTGATTGAAGGCTTTGGGCGTGTAGCGAACCACTTGGAAGAGGAGCTTGCTATTTTCGTCTCTATAGTCGTAAATAGAGGATATCTTCTTGTTGTGACTAGTTGATGAATCAGGATAAAAGGATACCCCAAGCTTGTTAGCTAATTTGGAGAGACTGCCCTTCTCGCCACAAGCCAGGCAATAGAAACCGTTTTCGGTAAATCTCAAGTTTGGGGTGGTTTGATCATTGTGAAAAGGGCAGAGTGAAGTGTACCAGCCGTTTTTGTCCGGACCTGATACTTTTTCAAGATGTTTTTTTGTTTCGTTTAGTTTTTCAATCATAAAATTCACTCTGGATATATGCTGGTAACAATTGCTATACTCAATCTAAGCACGGTACTTTCGGTGCCGTCATTATGTCGAAAGAACATTTTCAAATGTAAAAAAGATGTTTTTTTATGTTTTTTCGGCACTTTTGGAGGATTTTTAGTGAAAAGAGGGGAACGCCATAAGGATAGAGAGAAAATTAAGAAATACGTTGTACATCTTGGGAGTCAAGATCCAAGAGACGATAACAAGGTGATATGCTATAAAGTGGAACAAGAATTTGGAGTATCTATTTCAGATACAACAGTTAGAAGGTATTGCATAGAAGCTGGTGTACCTACAAGTAGTAGAAAAAGCTATGAAAAGAAGGATAAGATTGAAATATGCAAGGCATCTCCAGAACATCTTGACACCCTAATGCTGACGAAATGGGGTGTTCCTGATGAAGTGGCACCAGACATCTTAGGTGATTGGAGGAAGCATCATGAGAGAGGAGAGCACGAAATATGCAATGTCTATGGGAAACTAAGGCGAAACCTTGTAGATAGAGAAATCCCATATGAAAAAGCCGAAGCCCTTCTGAAATATGAGAAGAGAATATTAGAATTTGATGATACCGAAGCCAGGACGAATATTGAAATTATGGAAGCGATGCGTCCATGGGATGGTAACACAAATGAGAAACTATATTGGGAGGAGATACGCAGGAGAAACAAAAGTACGTGGGAAGATATGGAGAATTCGTATGAATGCGGATTTTGTGAGAAACGTTATAGCCCTATGGAGGGTGACTCTTCACAGGGCATAGAACCAAATACCCCTTTCGAAGATCTACCTGATAGTTGGGCTTGTCCTGCTTGCAGTCGGGGCAAAGAACAGTTTAAAAGAATGGGTGAATAGTTGACCTATCATAATAGTGCCGCGCCCTTTTTGAGTGGTTTAAGTTTATTCAAAGCTTGGAATGTCTTCCGAAACCATACCCTCAAAATCAGGTAATATCTACGAACAAAACCTTTAAGAAATGAGCCCTTCCGAAACCATATGGTTTGTAAAGGTGAAAAGGCAGTGAAATTTAGATAATAAATAGAATGTTTTGAATATCTTCATCTTATTTTGCAAAAAGGAAAGATAATTCACTGTAGTCACTTGTTTTCATAACAAACAACAAAATGGTCAAAATACTTTGAGGGTGATTGTAGTAATACTAAGAATGAATACTATAAATACTGCAATTACTATAAAGATATCTTTTTTGCTAAAACTATTTTTGTTTTGCATTAATCTTTTTACTCCAAGTTCTAAGAAATAACTTGCGCGCTTTCAAAGTGAGATCCATTACCGCCCCAACCGGACACAAATAGGAACACCAAAAGTTATAGATAAGGGCACTGAATAAAAGCGTGGCAATTAAAAGAACCCAATCTACGGCAGGACCAGACATTGCGAATAGTGTTGCCCATGGTTCAAAAACAGATACTGAAGGGTCACCGGTTGCTAGTACCATAAATACTGCAAACAATAAAACAATATATCTTACTGGTTTTAGACGTTTACTTAGTTTTGAGCTTGGCTTGATACCGCCACGCCCAACTGAATAGGCAACTTCTTGAACGGCTGCAAATGGACAAAGCCAGAAGCAATATATATTTTTACCAAAAAAGATAGCGATGCCTAATATGCTAAAAACCAGTATATATATAAATAAAGTAGTCTGTAGATGTGGGGCTATTCCCACGATCCAAGTTGTGAAGTTGGTAAGGCTAAGTGGGCGAGAAAGAATAATGCCTAAGAATACCAGTCCGTAACCAAGTGTTATGTAACGACGCCATTTAATGCGTTTTAATATAGGTACATTTCTTAGCGCAATGGTACCTAAAAGTCCAATTATAAGTAAGATTTCTCCGAATCCGAAGTTGATGCTTTCTTTTTCCTGCGGATAAGGGTTCCCCAAGTATTCTGATAATACCTGTCTGCCGTTTTGCACACCGACAGCAACGCCGTTTGAAGATATGGTGGCACCTGATATTGCATCTACATCTTCACCAAGGGTTAATGGTACACAGTAATTTAGCCCGATATATTGTTCAAAGAATCCGTATTGATAGAGGGTATCAAACCAAACTTCACTCTCTTTGTTTTTAGGAACGGTTATTGCTGCGATTGTGCCATCTGTACTATAGGTTGTAACAACCGTAAGAGGGCCACCATAACCATAGCCTTCTGATACAGCAACATAACCTAATATATTAGCATCATATCCGCCATATAAATAGTTGTCCCCGTTCGAACCTTCAAGCAAAAGAGAAAACTCTTGCGCTTCAGGTAAAGCTTCAGCTAGATACGCATCAATATCTTGATCGCCGCCGGTATTTCCATATATGCCGGCGCCCAATAAGACCAGCGCAATAATTGCAATAATAAACTTCTTCACTGTCTATTTGTATCCATTTTCTCGTTATATTTGCACATAAAAGAAAACTATAATCCCCCGAGTTGCCACGGGTAATACAACTCGGGGGTTAACTTTTATGAAATAGCTCTTGATTGCTTTATTAAGCGTGCAACCCAAGCGACTTACTACCTTATCTACTTAAAGATACCCGTTATTTGTCTACCCTGCGTCTTACTGATCTTGCCGCAAATAACAACGGTACTACAGCTAACAATAACACTATGACGCCCACTATCCATGCTGACGTATATTCAAATTCATATGTAGCACTGGCATATGTGTGTTGAATAGCAAACAAAGCTAGTAACAGCCCCAATATGCCAAGTACCCACTCATTCCACTTTAAAGTGATATTATTCTTTTTAAACCAGGTAAATAGCATAGTTAGTCCAACTGCTAATGCAATTGTTAAGAAAAAATATATAGCATCCATTTCAATTTCCTTTATTTTCTATCGAATTTAGTATCTATTTCTAAGTACCGGGATCAAAGCCGTATATCGGTCCTTCTTCTTTCCACCAGTTAGAATTTTCCATGGTTAAATCACCATATCCTAATGCTTTCTCCATATTGGTAAAAAAACTATTAAAAACAGTCGTGTTAGCAACAACACCTTTTACTATTTTGTGCACTAATGAAGCATTTTCCAAACCTAAATAAGTAAAAGGGCAGGAGGATTGACACATACCGCACTGGTTATGGCAACCACTCCAATCCGTTCGGTAGCCGAGATATCCTTGTACATTCCACCAATTACCTGAATCCCAAGTTGGTTCGTCTTCTTGGTGCACACCCCCAGAGACGCAAACGTCACGGCATATATAACAGGTTTTGCAAAACTCAAACATACCTGCATCAATTGGCGGGGTAGGAGCTATCGGTAAATCAGTTACTACTCTGTCAGAACCACGTTGTGAAGAACCAAACTTCCAATGGATAGCAGCACCTGTTCTACCCTGTTCACCTTGCCCGTCAAAAGTGGTAAAGCAACCACCCGGTCCCCATCCAATTGGCCAATATAAAGCGTGATAACCTAGATTCTTAATAAACATTTGGACTAAAGTGCCTACCCTAGCGAAATCTTTGTATACAGTATATGATCCAGCACCTGCTATACCACCCGTCCTCTTATTGAGTTCTTGTGGTTGAGGTAGGGTGAAAGTGAAAATGGATTCACACTTTGTTGGAATAACCCACTCTGCATCATTGTAGTAGCTATAATCCGCTTCCTTAAAGTTAATAGGTACGGCATGGTCAGGAACCTTGGGATAAAATTTTGCATCGATCATTCCTGGTCCACCTATTTCACTGTATGTTCCTTTTCCTAGAGTCATCGGCTGAGCTTTCTTATATATTAGTTTTTTGCATTTGGGATCTGCCAGGTTAAGAGCACCAACGCCACCAGCACCAAAATATTTTGCAGCTGCCCTCAGCATTAGAAAATTGTCTTCTGGAGTACCCTCCCATTTTGGTACGCTCCCATCAGGTGGCGCTGAATCATGTGGCGGACCATACAAACCCCATCTCGCGTAAAACTTACCGGGTTGATCAGGATAAGGTTGGAATAGTCCGTGCCCTTCCTCACCACTACCAGGAAATGGTTGAGTTACTGCGTAAAATAGTGCATCCGCCCGCTGATCCCCTCTCCCGTGTAACCCACCGTCCCAACCAGGGAACCTCTCTTTTTTAGCGGCCAAAATTCGCTTCTTTTGCTCTTCACCTGACATTCTCATCTGAAGCCTATTGCCCCATGATGTAAAGGGAGCATCTGGAGGGCCTTCATAGACACCCTTATGCTGATACCCGTCATATCTATCAAAAATATCCCAGTCAACTGTAATCGTAGGGTCAAAATGCTCTCGATGCTTAACGTACCAAGGTTGATCTTTAGTAGAATTTGCTTCGCTTGAAACAAATTCATCAATGTCATGAAAAACCGGAGCTGACGCCGCAACACCAATACCGCCCCCGGCTAATCCTAGTCCTTTCATGAAATCTCGGCGGCTAATCGTTTTATGAAATTTACTCATAAATTTATCCTAAAGATATATTTAGGTCTTTCCCTAGAGCCATTCAGTCTTTCCTGAACGCCAAATATCCATAAGCGTTTCCTCAGTACAAATACACAGTTGATTATTTATATTCTAGCATTTTATATAGTAATGTCAATTGCACAAAATACGCAAAGATATATAAAATAAATGTACTTAAGTATTAATACTTAAGTACTAGTCTTTGCTAATTTACTACATATCGAACACGAGTTACTTTAAATAATAAAAACTACAGTTATTTTTGCATCTTAACATCCTGCAAACCCCATCACCATTGTTTCAGGGAGAGTCCAACCCTCCCCCGTCTCCACCAGAAACACGGACGAGCCGGCGGGTGAAGTACCCAAAGGCTCGTTTAAGATACGTATTCTGGATTCCTTCTTTGATACCGCCACCTGAAAAATGGGTTTAAAGGGCGGCTTCACCTTAACTGCAATCACCGAGCGGCTCTGTTTCACATCCACATACACCCCGTCCAGCATGGTCAGGAGTATCTTTCTCTGTTCAGTAAGGTTAGCTTTACCCCAGAGTACAGGCAGATTCTGGATGAGTTTCCCAGCCTGTTCAGAGGCATCATAGTCGGGTACTACCAGTGA
>NZ_JBAZDW010000038.1:0-13000 GCF_041654235.1 Dehalococcoides sp.
TGCCTTTTGTGTCTGCCGAAGTCAAATATATGCCTGCAGACGAAGAAGATCGCTATATAATTGCTCAGGCTAATACCCGTTTGGACGAGAAGGGCTATTTCCTTGATGACAGGATTGAAGCCCGTTTGGCTGAAAGATATGTGGTAGAGCCCCCAGATAAGATTGATTATATGGATGTTTCGCCCAAGCAGATCTTCAGTGTAGCGGCTTCGCTCATTCCCTTCCTTGAGCATGATGATGCTAACCGTGCCCTTATGGGTGCGAATATGCAACGCCAGGCTGTGCCTTTGCTTCGGGCTGAGGCACCTATGGTGGCTACAGGTATGGAACGTGAAGCGGCCAGATACTCTGGTCAGGTCATCTTTGCCAAACATGCCGGTGTAGCCAGTTCGGTTACCAGTGAAAAAATAATAATCCGTACCGCCGAAGGCGGACACGATGAATACCTGCTGAAGAAATTTGTTCGTACCAATCAGGGTACCTGCATAAATCAGCATGCCATTATAAACAAGGGGCAGAAGATAGCAGCCGGGCAGGTACTGGCTGACAGCTCTGCCACTGAAAACGGCGAACTGGCTTTGGGGCAAAACTGTGTGGTGGCCTTTATGAGCTGGCAGGGTTTCAACTATGAAGATGCCATTATCCTTAGTGAACGGCTGGTACGTGAAGATGCCTTTACCTCCATTCACATTACCAAGCACGAACTTGAAGCTCGTGATACCAAACTGGGTGTTGAAGAAATAACCCGTGATATTCCTAACGTAGGTGAAGAAAGCCTGCGCGAATTGGATGAAGACGGTATTATCCGCATAGGGGCTGAAGTTGGCCCTGACGATATTCTGGTTGGTAAGATCACCCCCAAGGGTGAAACCGAACTTTCAGCTGAAGAAAAATTGCTTAGGGCTATCTTCGGCGAAAAAGCCCGCGAAGTTAAAGACACTTCACTCCGTATGCCTCATGGTGAATGGGGCAAGGTTATAAATGTAAGGATTTTCTCCCGTGACAGCGGTGATGACCTGCCTGCCAGAGTTAATAAATGGGTACAGGTCTGGGTTGCCCAGAAACGCAAGGTTTCAGTGGGTGACAAACTGGCCGGCCGCCATGGCAACAAGGGTGTTATATCCATAATTGCCCCGGTAGAAGATATGCCTTACCTGCCTGACGGCACTCCGGTGGACGTGGTTTTGAACCCCATCGGCGTACCTTCACGCATGAACCTGGGGCAGATTCTAGAAACTCATCTGGGCTGGGCAGGGCATCTGCTGGGCTTTAGGGTGGCCACCCCCGTATTTGACGGTGCCGATGATACTGTAATTGAAGACGCTTTGGCCCGTTCTTGGCTCTCTGCCAAGGCCGGTGCAATAGATATGAGCCCTGAAAACAAACGTCCCAGTGCAGACGCTCACAAGGCTATAGAGTGGATAAAACAGCAGGGCTTTGACGGCAAGAAAATATTTGATGAAAAGCACCCCGGTCTGGCCAAGGAAGTCAGCCTTAAGCTTTGGCTTAAGGATATGGGCGTAGATGCCTCCGCTTTAAGCGGGGCTGAACTGGAAAAGAAAGCTTACGACGTAAGCAGCCAAAGCCGCCTGCCTTCGCCTATTGTGGGTAAATCAGTGTTGCGTGACGGTCGTACCGGCGAAACCTTTGACCAGCCGGTAACCGTAGGCAATATGTATATCCTTAAACTTATCCATCTGGTGGAAGACAAGGTACATGCCCGTGCTACCGGTCCTTACTCACTCATCAGCCAGCAGCCTCTGGGCGGCAAAGCCCAGTTCGGCGGCCAGCGCTTCGGTGAAATGGAAGTTTGGGCTATGTACGCTTACGGTACGGCTCATAACCTTCAGGAAATGCTGACTATCAAGTCAGACGATATTGCCGGACGTGCCAAGGCTTATGAATCCATAGTAAAGGGTGAGGATGTGCTCCAGCCCGGTGTACCCGAATCCTTCAAGGTATTGGTAAAAGAACTGCAGAGCCTGGGGCTGGCAGTTGAAGTAATAAATGAAGAAGTCAAAATTGCTCCATCTGAAAAGGTGTCCTCTTTAAATGAGGGAAACTTGCCGGCGAGTGATGAGATTTCTGCCGAAATACTTCCTGAAACTTTGTATGCCAATACAGAGGATATCAGTGAAGATTCCATGATGTCGGTAATAGATGCCGATGACCAATATTTGGTAGTGTCATCAAATGATGAAGAGGTATCCGAAAACGATGAACGAAGTTAACGATTTTGATGCTATACGGATTTCACTGGCTTCCCCTGACCAGATAAGAAGCTGGTCTTATGGTGAGGTTACCAAACCTGAAACCATAAACTACCGTACTTTGAAACCGGAGCGGGATGGTTTATTCTGTGAGCGCATTTTTGGCCCTATCAAGGACTTTGAGTGTGCCTGCGGCAAGTACAAACGTATCCGCTACAAGGGTATTATCTGTGACAAGTGCGGCGTGGAGATTGCCCGTGCCAAGGTACGGCGTGAACGGATGGGGCATATTGAATTGGCTTGTCCGGTAGGCCATATCTGGTTTACCCGCGGCATTCCCAGCCGGGTTGGCTTGCTGCTTAACCTTTCTACCCGCAGTCTTGAAAGGATAATTTATTATTCGCATTTCATTATCACTGCGGTAAATGATGATGCCCGTGAAAAGGCTATCAAAGACCTTGAGGTTATCTCATCCCAGAGGGTAGCAGACAAGGGCAGTGAAGTAGATACTCGGGTAGCCCAAATGGAAGCTGAAGATGCTACTGTTGAAGCTATAAACCAGATTCGCCGTGACTTCTCAACCGAACGAGAGCAAATGGAAGAAGATATCCAGTTGCTTATAGACCAGCTGAAAGATCTGCAAAAGGGCAATCTGCTGACCGAAAACCAGTATTACGAACTGAAACAACGTTTCAGCAATGTTTTTGAGGCATCTATGGGTGCTGAAGCCCTGCTGAAACTACTTTCATATATTGATATGGACAAGGAACGGAGCAAACTTATTCAGGAAACCCGCTCCACTTCCGGCCAGCGCCGCAAAAAGGCCGGCAAACAACTCCAGCTGGTAGAAGCCTTCCGCCGCTCCAGCAACAAACCTGAATGGATGATAATGACTGTTCTGCCGGTACTGCCGCCAGACCTTCGTCCCATGGTTCAGCTTGATGGCGGCCGTTTTGCCACCAGTGACCTGAATGACCTTTACAGAAGGGTTATTAACCGTAACAACCGTCTCCAGCACCTGATGGAAATCGGGGCACCGGAGATTATTATCCGCAACGAAAAGCGTATGCTTCAGGAAGCGGTAGATTCGCTTATTGATAACGGACGCCGAGGCAAGAGTGTAGCTGTAAATGGTGACCACAAGGCCAAATCCCTTTCCGACCTGCTTCGCGGCAAACAGGGACGCTTCCGCCAGAACCTGCTGGGTAAACGGGTTGATTACTCTGGTCGTTCTGTTATCGTGGTAGGGCCTTCACTCAAGCTTTCACAGTGCGGTTTGCCCCGCCGTATGGCGCTGGAGCTGTTTAAGCCCTTTGTCATGCACCGTCTGGTACGGGATGGGTTAGCCCCCAATATCAAGAGTGCCCGCCGTTTGGTAGAGCGCGCCCGTCCGGAGGTTTATGATATTTTGGAAGAGGTAGTCAAGGACAGGCCGGTTCTGTTGAACCGCGCTCCTACTTTGCATCGCCTTAGTATCCAGGCCTTTGAACCGGTACTCATAGACGGCAGCGCCCTCAGGCTTCACCCGCTGGTCTGTTCAGCCTTTAATGCTGACTTTGACGGTGACCAGATGGCTGTCCACGTGCCTCTTTCCAAAGCGGCCGTGAAGGAAGCCCGGGAAACCATGCTTTCTATTCATAATATGATGCTTCCCTCCAGTGGTGAACCGGTAGTATCCCCCAGCCTTGACATGGTCTTTGGCTGTTACTACCTGACCACCACTCGTCCGGGTGCCAAGGGTGAGGGTAAAATATTCGGTGACTTTGAAGAAGCCAAACGTTATTATGAAATGGGCATCATTGACCTGCGGGCTATTATCAAAGTCCGGGACGGCAAGGGTAATATGCTGGAAACCACTACCGGGCGGATTATCTTTAATGATGTCTTGCCCAAGGCTGTAGAGTTCCAGAATATGGATATACCCAAATCCGCCATTAAAAAGATTATCGGACGCTGTTACAAGATACTTTCCAGCCAGGATATGGCTGTCATGCTGGACAAGATAAAAGAACTGGGTTTCAAATTTGCTACCAGTTCCGGTATTTCTATCGCCATGAGTGATATTTCAGTACCGCGTGAAAAAACCAAGCTGGTAGCCGCCGCTGATGAGCGGACTGCCATTGCCGAAGGTCAGTTTGCCCGCGGCCTTATCACCGAGGACGAACGCTACAACAGTATTATTGAAACATGGATGGAAACTACTGACCGCATTACTGATGCTATTCAGGCGGGCTTTGACAAACAGGGTTCTGTTTACATGATGGCTAACTCTGGTGCCAAGGGTAATATTTCCCAGATACGCCAGATGGCTGGTCTGCGCGGTCTTATGACTAACCCTTCCGGCCGTATCATTGACTTCCCCATCAAGTCTTCCCTGCGTGAAGGTTTGACAGCCCTGGAGTACTTCATATCCACCCATGGTGCCCGTAAGGGTTTGGCAGATACCGCTTTGCGTACTTCCGGTTCAGGTTACCTGACTCGCCGCCTTATAGACGTAACTCAGGATGTTATTATTCTTCAGGAAGACTGCGGTACTGCAAACGGCACCTGGATTATAGAACCCAAAGAAAAGGGTATGTTGCCGCCGCTGGTTGACCGCATACTTGGCCGCTGGACGGCTCATAATGTGGTTCACCCCCAGACTGGCGAAATTATCGTGGATAACAATGAAGAGATTGATGAAATCAAGGCTAAGGCTATCGGCGAAGCCGGTATTACCGAGGTATTTGTACGCTCTCCTCTTACCTGTGAGTCCACTCACGGTATGTGCCGCCGCTGCTACGGGCGTGATCTTGGTCGTGTTCGTCTGGTAGATATGAATACCGCAGTCGGTATTATTGCCGCCCAGAGTATCGGTGAACCCGGTACCCAGCTGACACTTCGTACCTTCCACACCGGCGGTGTGGTAGGCGTAGATATCACTACCGGTCTTCCCAGAGTTGAAGAGCTCTTTGAGGCCCGTCCGCCCAAAGTTCAGTCCATTATCTCCGAGATAGACGGTGTGGTAGAGGTTATTGAAAATGAAAACGGCCGCCATATCCGCATAGCCTCAGATGAAGTCTATCAGGATGAATACGAATTGCCTTCCGGTTGGAAAACTCAGGTTCAAAGCAGACAGTGGGTAGATTCCGGTATGGTATTGGCTTCACCTGAACTGGAAGGTAAATCCAAGGCAGTTGTTCAGAGTGACCAGAATGTGGTTGCCAGAGTGGCCGGTGAAGTTACCATAGAGGGTAATCTTATTACCATCAAGTACAGCGAAAGCGAAGAACGGGAATACACCATACCTGCCGCTATGCAGATAAAGGTTAAAACCGGGGATACCATCCGTGCCGGACAACAGTTGACTGACGGCTCAATAAACCCGCAGGATATTCTGTCCATTTTGGGCAGAGATGCCGTTCAGAAATATCTGGTTGAAGAAGTCCAGAAGGTTTACTACTCTCAGGGCGTACATATCAACGATAAGCACATAGAGGTTATTGCCCGCCAGATGCTTATCAAGGTACGTATTGATTCTTCCGGTGATACAGACCTTGTTCCGGGTGAACTGGTAGACAAGTTCCGCTACGAGGATATCAATGCCAAGGTTCTGGCCGAAGGCGGTGAACCGGCAACTGCTCACACCGTACTTATGGGCATTACCCGTGCCTCCCTTAGCACTGAAAGCTGGCTGGCTGCGGCTTCCTTCCAGGAAACCACCCGCGTGCTTACTGATGCCGCTATTTACGGCAGAGTAGACAAGCTATCCGGCCTGAAGGAAAATGTTATTATTGGTAAGCTTATCCCTGCCCAGTGCAAGTCCTGCAAAGAAGCTACTATTGAAAGGGCTGAACGGATAGCTGCGGCCGCTTCTGCACCTGCCATGAGCGGTCTGCCGGAGAATTGCCTCTAGGTTTCAGCATTTTTAAAAGACTTAAAAGAGGGGCTTTACGCCCCTCTTTTTTATTAGTTGGAAATAGTTTTCAGGGCAGAGGAGAGTTTATGGTCAAGTACCTGCTGTTACCTTTTCAAGTTTCAAGCGGCACATGGCTTACGGAATTTGTTTTTGGCGGCTGACTTTTGGGAGTGTTACGCTTTATTTGTGCTATAATACTTCAAATGTCACAGGAAAAAGAGCGCTTGATTTCCGGGAAACTGGTTACAGATGATGCCAAGCTGGATACCAGCCTTCGCCCCCGTTGTCTGCCTGATTTTATTGGTCAAAAACGCCTCAAAGATAATCTTGGGGTAGCCATACAGGCGGCTAAACAAAGGGGAGAAGCGCTGGATCATGTCTTGCTTTATGGGCCGCCGGGACTTGGTAAAACCACTCTTTCGCACATAATAGCTCTGGAAATGGGGGTTAATATCCGTATTACCTCCGGTCCGGCTATTGAAAGACAGGGTGATCTGGCGGCTATTCTTACCAATTTGAAACCCTTTGATATACTTTTTATAGATGAAATTCATCGGCTTAGCCGAAATGTGGAAGAAGTGCTCTATCCGGCTATGGAGGATTATGCACTTGACATAATGGTAGGCAAAGGGCCGGGTGCCAGAAGCCTCAGGCTTAAACTGCCTCACTTTACCCTGATAGGGGCGACCACCCGCTATGCCATGCTTTCCGCACCTCTGCGTGACCGTTTCGGTTCTATATTCCGGTTGGATTTTTATGATGAAGAAGCCATACATGATATAGTCCGCCGTTCCGCCCGCATACTGGGGGTAGAGGCAGATGAAAACGGTCTTCACCAGATAGCCTGCCGTTCCCGCGGTACTCCCAGAGTGGCTAACCGCCTGCTTCGGCGTGTAAGAGACTATGCTCAGGTAAAAGGCAATGGCTTGATTACGGCGGATATTGCGGCGGAATCCCTGGCCTGTCTGGAAGTGGACAAGCTGGGGCTGGATGAGATTGACCACAAGGTTTTGAAAACCATTATCCATAAATTCGGGGGAGGGCCGGTGGGGCTTGAGACTATTGCCGCTGCTATTTCCGAAGAAGCGGATACCATTATGGATGTTTACGAACCCTATCTGCTCCAGCTGGGATTTTTGGAAAGAACTCCCAGAGGGCGTCAGGCAACCCGTCTGGCTTACCAGCACTTAAGCATACCTTATCAGAATGACAAAAATAACCAACAGGGGCTTTGGACGGAGAATGGCAGCTAAACTGCTTCTTCATGGCTGTTGTGCACATTGTACCGCTTACTCTTTCAAATACTGGCAGGAGCAGGGTTTTGAGGTAAGTGTTTACTGGTATAACCCCAATATCCACCCCTTTACAGAACACCAAAACAGGCTTGAAGCTATGGTAAAATTGTCCCAAGAACTTAGTTTTGAGCTTGTCACAGAGCCTCTTTATCAGATGGCTGAATATTTCAAAAAAGTAGCCGAAAAACCGGATGAACGCTGCCGTACCTGCTTTGATATGCGGCTGGGGCAAACTGCCGTTTATGCCGCAAGGTATGGGTATGAATATTTCTCTTCCAGCCTTTTTATCAGCCCCCATCAGAAGCATCAGGAAGCAGTTTTTTCGGCTGAAGCTTTTGCCAAAGAAACAGGGGTCAAATTTGCTTATGCAGACCTCAGGAAACGTTATTCGGACAGCCGGCATATTACCAAGCCGTTGGACCTTTATCGCCAGCAGTACTGCGGGTGTATATACAGCGAGTATGAACGGTTCGGTAAAACAGACCCGCCTGCCTGAAGATACAATATTTATCCTTTTTGCCAAGGCGTATATGCTAAAATATATTTGCACTATTTGCCAGAGGTTTTTATAAATGGTCTATTTCATCCGCCCTATAAAAGACGAAGATATACCTGAACTCAATCAGATTGATAGGGAAGCCTTTCCTACCATGTGGCCAGCCACCAATTTTAAGCGTGAAATGGAAAACATCATGGCTCATTACATGGTGCTGGTTGATGGAGATTCCTC
This sequence comes from Dehalococcoides sp., assembly GCF_041654235.1. NCBI lineage: Bacteria > Bacillati > Chloroflexota > Dehalococcoidia > Dehalococcoidales > Dehalococcoidaceae > Dehalococcoides > Dehalococcoides sp. The sequence goes on from NZ_JBAZDW010000038.1 coordinate 8,134, forward strand.
TAACCAAGCTGGGCCTAAAACCAATATAAATATTTGGAAGTGGCTTTGGAATTGCATATACCATGACAGCACTATTCTTCAGCCGGTTGCAGACCACCCGAAGGTAATCGGTTACGGTGCTATATGGGTCATGGCCGGTTCTGCCCATTTGGTCAGTGTGGCAGTACGGGAGGCATATCGCCGTAAAGGATTTGGAGAATTGCTTTTGATAAGCTCTCTGAAAGAAGCTATTAAACACAAATGCTTTGAAATGACACTGGAGGTCAGGGTTTCAAATATTGTAGCTCAAAATCTGTATTTGAAATATGGGTTTGCCATAAAGGGTATACGGAAAAAATACTATCTGGATAACCACGAAGATGCTCTTATCATGACTTTAGATAGCATTGACAGCCCTGATTTTCCGGCCAAATTGGAAGGATACAAAAACAGCCACACCCGGAAATGGAAAACCACACCGGGCATGGCCGAACTGGCTTCATAAATTTATTAAGGGGTAGTTACTCTTCGTCTCCGCCCCGTGACTTGCGTTTTAAATCGCCCAGAGACTTCAGCCGTTCAAATTCCATTTCGTCTATGGGTTCGCAGAGTTTGACCGCACCCCGTTCAATGAGTATTTTATAAAGTTTGCGGCATTTCCAGCATTTATAAGGTCCTTCGTATACCTCGTCAGCCAATGAAAAACTGCCAATTACGCCACAATCAGGGCAGGGGATTTTTGCCATCATCTTGCAGGTACTTCCTTTCACAGACTTGTGTTTATAGCGTAATAGTTTAGCCTTTAGGGCAAAACTATTCAAGCAGGTTTACCTTGGAAAATAGGGCGTTGGCCAGCATTCCGGCGGCCAGAGGCATCAAGGCGGTTACCGCCAGCCGTATCAGGGCAAATTTCCAGCCCAGCATGCCAATTTCAAGGGGCAGACGGTTTACCGCCAGCAGTGACCAACCGGTCATGAAAGCTACCATAGTACCAGCTCCAGCACCACCGCCCAGCAATCCGGCGGCAATAGGCATACAGCTATAAGGCCCGCCCGGCATCAGCCCGCCAACAGCCGTACCGATAAGTACGCCCTTGAAACCTGATTCCTGACCCAGCCACTGGCTGACGGTCTCTTCGGGTATGATAACCCTAAGCATACCGGCAATAACAAAGGCCAGTACCATCATGGGTAATACCTGAATAAATATATCCCAGGCGGCTTTAAATCCCTCTACGTGGGCGCCGTTTTTGTTGTAAGCAATAATGCTAACCACCACTGCTATAACTGCCAGAATCAGGGTGGGGATTATCATGGAAGGTCTTGAGCCTCTCTCGCAACTGTTACTTGCCATATTCCTTATACCAATATATCCTAAAGTCTTATTTTTTTAAAGTTTGTTTTTCAAGTAGCAGGCAAATATTCCGGGCGAAATATTTTGGCCCGCGGTGGCTTTTTTCGCCTGACGAACTGACTACCCTGAAGCCGGCTTTTTTGACCAGTGCTTCAATCTCCCAGCAGGTATACAGGCGATAATAACGTTTGAGTATTTGGTCTTGGCTTTTCCATGGCACCAGAGTCTCTCGCCCCTTAAACCAAAAGCGGGGCTGGAGGCGGTTCCAGACTGTCAGAAATATTTGACCATCGTCTTTCAATACCCTTCCGAATTCCTGCAGGGCTTTTAGTTGGGAATCCTGCCCTTTCAGGTGGTGAAAACTGGCTACGGCAATCAGCCAGTCAAACTCGGCATCTTCAAAGGGCAGATTTTGCATATCTGCCACTGCCAGATTAGGTTTGAAGCCGTGCTTGCGGGCATATTTTTCGGCTTGGTTTATCATTTCGGCTGAAAAGTCTATACCATAAAGTTCAAAGCTGTCTTTAAAGGGTATGAAGTCTGCTCCGCAGCCGCAACCGGCATTAAGAAGCTTGCCTGTTTGCCATTTTGCAGCCAGTGCTGAAAGCTCGCGGCTGAAAATGGAGCGATGGCGAAAGCTGTACCAGCCGGCGGCTATACGGTCAAACACCTGTGACTGGGCAGTAAAATTTTGTTCGTTCATAGCTTTAGGTTATAATTAACTATCCTTACAGATAAGAGTATATATGAAGAAGCTTTCCCGAACAATATCAGGTGTTACCCCGGTGGCGGTTATGACCAAGCCGCTACCATGCCCCGGCAAGTGCATTTATTGCCCTACTTTTGCCGCTACTCCCCAAAGCTATACACCTGAATCTCCGGCTGTTTTGCGGGCTAAAAGCTGTGAATACCAGGCTTACAAACAGGTTGCCCTTCGCCTGAGGATAATACAGGATATGGGACACCCTACGGATAAGGTTGAGCTTATAATCATGGGTGGCACTTTCCTTTCGGCAGATATCACTTACCAGTACGGCTTTATTAAAGATTGCTACGACGCTTTGAACGGAGTGGTGGCCGGCAGTCTGGAAGAAGCCAAAACCATAAATGAAACCGCCCAGCACCGCTGTGTGGGTTTATGTATTGAAACCCGTCCGGATATTTGCGGGAAGGCCGAAATACAACGGATGATAGATTTCGGGACTACCAGAGTGGAACTTGGCGTCCAGATGCTGGATGATGATATTTATAAGCTGGTTGAACGGGGACATACAGTGGCAGATGTGCCTGAGGCTACGTGTCTTCTGCGTGAATACGGCCTTAAAGTGCATTACCACTGGATGCCCGGACTTCCCGGCTCTTCTCCTGAAAAAGATCTGGCACTTTCCCGGATGGTGTTTGAAGACCCGCGGTTTTGCCCTGACGGGCTTAAGCTTTATCCCACTATGGTAGTGGAAGGAACTATACTAGAACAGTGGTGGAAAGAGGGAAGGTACACCCCCTATCCCAATGGCACCATGACCGGGCTGATTGCGGATATCAAAGCACTGGTGCCGCCTTACGTGCGTATTTCACGGGTACTTCGGGATATACCGGCTGTATTTATTAGCGCCGGCCTCAAAGACTCCCTGAGGGACGGGGTTCGCCAGATACTGGAAAGCCGCCACCAGAAGTGCAGGTGCATACGTTGCCGTGAATACGGCCACCGCCAGCGGAAAGGGCAGACCAGCGGTGAACCTACCTTAAGGCGTCTTGATTATCCTGCCTCAGGTGGCAAGGAGATATTCCTTAGCTTTGAAGATGTCTCTGACACTCTGTATGGTCTGCTCAGATTGCGTATACCCTGTGCATCGCTGCCTGTTCTGGGTCAGAAATATGGTGCTAAAACAGGGCTGGTGCGTGAACTGCATGTGTATGGCACAGAACTTTCACTTGGGGAACAGGGAGACCAGTCTGCCCAGCACCGGGGTCTTGGACGGAAACTGCTGGCGGAAGCGGAGTGTTTAGCCCGTGATGAATTCGGTCTTGACTCACTGGCTATTTTAAGCGGGGTGGGTGCCAGAGAGTATTACAGGTCACTGGGGTATGAACTGGTGGCTGGGTATATGTGCAAGCACTTAGACTGATATTCGCGGAGACTTTGGCAGGTTTTGCCCTGTTGGGTTACAAGTGTTAAACTACAGGTGTAAATTTCGCTGATATATAAGTAAAACCAACTTAAAGTGAATGGTAAAAACGTTTTTTAGGTGCTAGAATATAAACAGTTGTTTTATACAGTACCTTGTGTGTGTTACCTGCTTATATAGCACGGGAAAGCAAAAGACATGGCTAGGAGGATAAAATGGTCCGTGTTGCTGAAGAATGGTTTGCAGTATGCGGAGGGTGTGAGCTCTCTCTACTGGATATAGGCGAACCACTGCTGGATGTTTTACCCCACTTGGAAATAGTTCATATGCCTGTTCTTATGGACCATAAACTTCTTGGACAGTGCGGCGACGGCAAGAAACTGGAAATCCCCGAAGCTGATCTTGGCATAATTACCGGCGGTATCAGAAATGAGGAAAACCGGGAACTGGCTCTGGAAATGCGCAAGAAGTGCAAGATAATAGTAGCCTTGGGTACGTGTGCCTGTTTCGGTGGTATCCCCGCTCTGGCTAATCTTTCCACTACCGAAGAAATGATGGAACAGATTTACAGCAAGGAGAAAGGCACTGAAAAGTCTGATTCTCCCAGTGATAAATCCCTCCCCAAAATGCTTGACCGTGTTTACGCCGTAGATGAAATGATCAAAGTAGATATTCACCTGCCAGGTTGTCCTCCCACACCAGCCCACATAGCTGAACTGCTGGGTGCGGTACTTGAAGGTAAAAGCTTTGCACTTCCCGAAAGAAGTGTTTGTGATACTTGCCCCACCATACGCGAAAAACAATCTACCGGCGGACCTATCAAACGTTCTTTACAGAACGCCCAGTTTACCCCCGGCCGATATGACAATATGCGCTGTCTGAACGAACAGGGGTTATTCTGTTTGGGACCGGTTACCAAGGCCGGTTGCAACCGTATTTTGGGTGCTGACCCTTCAGAAGAAATTCCCCGCTGTATAAAGGCTTATATGCCTTGCCGCGGCTGTTTCGGGCCTATCCGGCAGGGTTCTAATCCCACTGCCGACATGATGGGTTCTTTAAGCTATATCGGGCGTGATCCAAAGGAGATTGTTGACCGGGTGGCCACCATAAACCGCTTTATCGGTTCGGGTAGACTCCGCCCGCAGGATAAGTAATAACTACCCTTAGTTTATTCGGAGGATATATATGAAGCAGATTACAATTCAACCGGTTACCAGGATCGAAGGTGCCGCCAAGGTTGTTATAAGCCTTGATGATAGTGGTAATGTATCTGATGCCCGCATGCATATTATAGAGCTTCGCGGTTTTGAAAAATTCTGTATAGGGCGTCCGGTAGAGGAAATGCCCCGTATTACCCCGCGTATCTGCGGTGTTTGCCCGCTTTCTCACCATCTGTGTTCTGCTAAGGC